>NZ_JBFGYC010000098.1:0-9654 GCF_041587635.1 Pontibacterium sp.
CTGACGATGAATTATCAGGGTTTTGAAGGCAGTTATCTGGGCGATAGCAGTCGTATTGAGGACCAGGCCAAACTGGAATGTAAAATTTGCTGGTATCAATATGATCCTACCGCGGGAGATCCGGTATGGCAGATCGCATCTGGTACGCCTTTTAGTGCGTTGCCGGATCATTGGCGCTGTCCTGAATGTGACGGCGACAAAGATCAATTTATGGTGCTTGAGGGTTAACCCGTGAGTCAGGTTGCAGCACTTCAGGCACACTTTGATCTCGTCGCTGAGCGTATGTTGGATCTACCGGTGTATAACCCGCTTCTGGCGGTTGAAACGGTGGGTTTTCGGGACTTTTCAGGGCGAGAGCTGGGCGTGCTGGTGACGCCGTGGTGCATGAATTTGATGCTGTTACCTGCGACGGCCGATGCCTGGTCTGACTGGGATGAACAGCGAGTTGGCGAAAAGCAGATGATAGCGCTGCCATCGGGGCAGTATGAGTTTATCTTTGGTTGGGCTGAAGCGCTGGGTGGTTACTGCAGCTGTTCGTTGTTTTCGCCAATGTCCGAGTTTGAGTCGCAGGACGTTGCCGTTGAAACCGCGCAAGAGGTGATGAAAGCGTTATTTGACGGTGACAATGAAGCGCCGACCAACCGCCAAAGAGCGCAACGCGATCAGTTGGAGCAGGAGCGGTCGGCTCAGAATGTTGATCCGGCAGACGCTGAACCTGTAGCAATACCTGAATCCGCTGCACACAAACCAAAACCTGAAAAACTCAGCCGTCGTGGTTTTCTGACGGCGGGCTTTGCACGGCACTCGGAAGCGGACGCCAGACCTAAGATTGGGGGGAGATCATCATGAACGGGATCGCCAATCTTGCCGGTAAAATCCGTGTTGATGTGCAGTGGCGTGATGGTGTGATTCAGCAGGTGCAGTTGCATAGCAGCCGACCCCGGGAGATCACGCGTGTATTGCAGGCCAAACCCTTAACGCAGGCCTTGGCGATGGTGCCGATGATCTACTCTATGTGCGCGGTGGCGCAGACAGTAGCATCACTGCAGGCCGCTGAAAGTGCATTAGGGATTGAGGTCAAACCGGAAGTGGCCCATGCGAGGCAACTATTGGTACAGGCTGAAACAGCCCGTGAGTTGGGGTTACGTCTATCGCAATATTGGCTGGCCGATACGGCTCAGGTTGTGCCGCTGATGCAGTGGTTTACGGGGGTGTCTCAAGAACTGCGATGGGCGCTGGATCTCAATCCGCGTGTATCGAACCCTATTGAGGCGCAGCGGATCAGCTCAGAACTGAAGACGATGCTACTGCCGCTGGTGGGTATGGAATCCGAATTGAGCCGGTTATTGTTTGGCGATGCCTCGCACACGCCGATCGGGGAACAGCTACGTGACCTGCAGGAAACGTTCGGTGACGTTGAACTAGCCTTAGGTGTTTTACCGCTAAAAGTTCAACAGCGTGCAGACCTGGAATGGATCAAAGGGCGTTTAGCGTCTGATGACGCCGTTGAATTCAGCGCAATGCCGGACGCGGATGGTATCTGTTTTGAAACCGGTGTTTGGGCACGTAACCGGGAGTCCGGTTTAGTGGTGCAAGGGCGGGCTGCAGGCTTGAATGAACTGACGCTACGTTTTCTGGCTATGGTATCTGAACTGCAAGCGTTGCCTGCCCGAATGCGCTCTATGGAGCCGCATACCGCTTTGCCGACAGGGGATTCAGGTATGGGTGTGGTTGATGCTGCGCGGGGCTTGCTGATTCATCGCATAGTGCTGGATGGGGATTCCGTGTCAAACTGCAGGGTAGCGGATTACAACATCGTCGCCCCGACCGAATGGAATTTTCATCCGCGCGGGACGCTGGTCCAAATGCTGGAGGGTGTGCAGGTTAACCGGGAACGGTTGCACAGTCTGGTGGAAAAACTGATTCTTCTGGTGGACCCCTGTGTTGCCTGGGAGATCGAGGTTGGAAACTAATCATGCATGAGATGTCGATTGCCGAAGGGATTATTCAGGTTCTGGAAGAACAGGCGAAAGCACAGAATTATCAGCGGGTAAAAACCGTGTGGCTGGAGATCGGCCCGCTGGCGATGATCGAAACCGAAGCGCTGAGCTTCTGCTTCGATGCGGTCACACGCAGTAGCCTCGCCGAGGGGGCTAAACTAAATATTATAAATATAGTGGGCGAAGCCTTCTGCCTGCAGTGCCTGAAAACAGTGCCTGTGCAGAAACGGTATGACGCCTGTCCGGAGTGCGGCAGTCATCAGCTGCAGGTCACTCAGGGGGATGAAATGCGGATAAAAGAGCTGGAGGTCGAGTAGTTATGTGTACCGTTTGCGGATGTTCCGAGGGTGAAGTGCAGATTGAGGGTGGGCATCATCACCATGCGCACGACCATAGTCACGATCATCACCATGACCACAGCCACGCTCATGCTCACCATAGCCATGAACATCATCATGATCACAGTCATCCGTCCGACAGTAGTGTGGTCGTGAGTGAAGGTGACAACATTCATTTTGGGCAGGGGCCTGCGCATGCCCATGTGGCCGGTATGAGTCAAAGCCGCATGGTGCAGATCGAGCAGGACATTTTGGGCAAGAATGATCGTTATGCTGCGATCAACCGCGCCCGCTTTGAACAGCAGAGTTTGTTTGTACTGAATCTGGTGTCCAGCCCCGGTTCGGGTAAAACCACGTTGCTGACGGAAACCCTGGAGCGTATTAAAGAAAACCGCAAAGTGGCGGTGATCGAAGGGGATCAGCAAACGGCCAATGATGCCGACCGCATCCGTGAAACGGGTGTGCAGGCGATTCAGGTGAACACCGGGAAGGGCTGTCATCTCGATGCGCATATGGTGGGACATGCCATGGAACGCTTTGAGGATATGAAAGGTGGTCTGCTGTTCATCGAGAACGTCGGTAATCTGGTGTGTCCGGCCGCTTTTGATCTGGGGGAGGCGCATAAAGTGGCGATCCTGTCGGTGACCGAAGGTGAAGACAAACCGTTGAAATATCCGGATATGTTCCATGCAGCGGATCTGATGATTCTCAATAAAACCGATCTGCTGCCGTATCTGGATTTTGATGTGGAGCGTTGTATCGACTATGCCCGTCAGGTGAATCCTGATATTCAGGTGCTGCAACTGTCCGCGCGATCCGGTGAGGGAATGGACGGCTGGGTCGAGTGGCTGGAGAGCCGCCGCAAACATATGATTCAGAGCCGTATCGATGCACTCCAGTCTGAAATCGACCAGTTCCACGCCTTGTTATGATGGACTTCGAGAACCGCCCCACCGTGCTTTGCGTCGATGACGAGGTTCGTTCGTTGGAAACGCTTGAACGTACGCTAGATGAAGAGTTCGACGTGCTCACGGCCAGCAGTGCCGACGAAGCGATGGCGCTGCTGGAACACAATGAAGTGCAGGCGATCCTCTGCGATCAGCGGATGCCGGATAAAACCGGCGTGGCATTTCTGACGGAAGTGCGCGAACGCTGGCCGCAAATTGCCCGCCTGATTCTGTCCGGTTACACCGATTCTGAAGACATTATCAAAGGGCTGAATGAAGCCGGCATTCTGCAATACATCACCAAACCCTGGCACCCGGATAATCTGCTGTTGATCATGCGCGGTGCCTGCCGCTTGTGTGAACTGCAGAACGAAAATGAGCTGCTGGCGATGGAGATGCGCCTGACTGAAGGTCAGGCCGAGCAGAACATCTCACAGAAGAAACAACGCTTACAGCAGGCGTTTCAGCTGGATGAGATCCGTCGTCATCCCGATAGCCCGTTAAACGCTATCTGTAATCAGGCGGGTAAAATTGCGCCTTACGATGTGTCGGTGCTGGTCACCGGACCTTCGGGTGCAGGCAAAGAGCTGTTCGCGCGTGCGCTGCACTACAACAGTCTGCGGGTGGATAAACCGTTCGTGGTGGAAAATTGCGGTGCGATGCCGGATGAGTTGTTGGCGTCTGAGCTGTTTGGTCACAAAAAAGGCTCCTTTACCGGTGCTATTAACGATCACGAAGGGCTATTCGAACAGGCTAATGGTGGCACCATTTTCCTCGATGAAATTGGCGAGATCAGTCCCGCTTTTCAGGTGAAACTGCTGCGTGTTTTGCAGGAGCGTGAAGTCCGGCGCATTGGCGAACATCAACGGCGTAAGGTGAATGTACGGATTGTGGCCTCTACCAATCGTGACCTTGAAGAGGAGGTGCGTGCTGGGCGTTTTCGTCAGGATCTCTACTTCCGCCTGGCTGAGGTGACACTGGAGTTGCCCTCGTTGGACCGCCGGACGGTGGATATTCCGGTGCTGGCCAAAGGTTTCCTCGACAATGCGATGCAGGATTTTGATAAGCCTGTGAAAGGTTTCAGCGATGAAGCGCTGGATTGCATGAGCCGCTACTGCTGGCCGGGCAATGTACGTGAACTGCAGAACGAAGTGCGCCGTATGCTGGTGCTGGCCGAAGATGAATGGCTGACTGCCGATCTGCTCAGTCCCCGTGTCTTGCGCGCAGCACCGATTGAAGAAGCAGAAGAAACCGAAATACTCGCCGGTCTTGAAGGTACGCTGAAAGAGCGGGTCGAGACCCTCGAAAAACGTATCCTGCGCGAGACCCTGATTCGCCACCGCTGGAACAAAAGCCGTGCCTCCAAAGAGCTGGGTTTATCCCGCGTGGGGTTGCGTTCAAAACTGGAACGCTATGCTCTGGAGCAGAGCGGATCAGCCATCGCCCCTGAGCAAAAACAGTAACCGGAGATAGAAGTCACTATGTGTTTAGGAATTCCCGGACAGATCGTTGAGATCAAAGACGCTGATGAAGGCGTTGCGATGGTTAATGTCTCCGGTGTAAAGCGAGAAGTTAATCTGGGCTGCGTGTTGCCGGAGGACGGTCATCTCGATGCTTTGATTGGTCGCTGGACATTGGTGCATGTGGGGTTTGCCATGAGCCTGATAGACGAAGAGGAGGCTCAGAAAACGCTGGAAATTCTGGCTGAGCTGGGTGAGCTGCAAGAAGAGCTGAATGCGATGCAAAACACCGAGATCGACTGAGCGAGGGTTTTGACATGTCTGATAAGAATGATGCGAATAATATGCTCGGTGCGCTGTATCCCTTTATGGGCAGTGAGCAGGGCGATAAGCCGGATACCCGCGATAAATCGGCTGAGTTGCTGGACTCCATCCGTCTGAAAACCGAAGAAAGTATCGCCGCCAAGCACGCCTTTTTTGCCAAGTACAACACCGTATTGGCTGATATTGCCGCGGCAATCGCCGAGTCCTACCGTCAGGGAGGGCGTCTGATCACCGCCGGTAACGGTGGCTCATCCTGCGATTCGGCTCATCTGGCGCTGGAGTTTATGCATCCGGTGACGGCGGGGCGTCCGGCGTTGCCCGCGATCAACCTGAGTCAGGATAATGCCATGCTGACCGCGATCTCCAATGACATCGGATTTCAGCATGTGTTGCCGCGCCAACTGCTGGCCTTGGCAAAACCCGAAGATGTGTTAGTGGTGTTTTCCACCAGTGGGAACTCCGCCAACATTACCGCGGCCTGTGAAAAGGCGAAGCAGCTGGGACTGACGGTGGTGGCGTTCTCGGGAGGCGACGGCGGCGAGCTGGCAACCCATAAAGCGGTGGATCATTGTCTGATTGTCGAAACCGACAGTGTGCATCGCATTCAGGAGTGCCATCTGGTGAGTTACCACATTCTGTGGGATCTGGTGCATACCCTGCTAGCGGACGAACGCGGCTTTATCGGTGAGCACGGCCGAAACTGATGGGTTGATGTAGGTTGGGTGGAGGCCGGGCAGGCCGATACCCAACACTCTGCATCAATAAGAATAAGATACCCTCTGTGAGCAAAGACAGATGAAATTTGTAGACGAATTCCGTGATCCGGATATGGCGAAAGCGATTCTCGAACGTATCCATACATTGGTTGATGAGATCCCGCAGGCACAGGATCGGCCGTTACAGATTATGGAGGTGTGCGGTGGTCATACCCACTCTATCTTCCGTTACGGTCTCGAAGAGCTGCTGCCTGACAAAATTGAGCTGGTGCATGGCCCGGGTTGTCCGGTCTGTGTGTTGCCGATGGGGCGCGTGGATGATTGTGTGGCGATTGCCGAACACCCCGATGTGATCTTCACCACCTTTGGTGATGCGATGCGGGTGCCGGGTTCGAAGAAAAGTCTGCAACAGGCAAAAGCGGAAGGCTGCGATATCCGGATGGTGTACTCGCCGATGGACGCGTTGCTGCTGGCCCGCAAACACCCGGACAAGAAAGTGGTGTTCTTCGGGCTGGGGTTCGAAACCACCATGCCAAGCACCGCCTTGACGCTGAAACAGGCAGAGAAGGAGGGGATCAACAACTTCTATCTGTTCTGTAATCACATCACCATCATCCCGACTATCAAGGCGATTCTGGATTCGCCGGATATGTATATCGATGGTTTCTTAGGTCCCGGTCACGTGAGCATGGTGATCGGCCAGGCACCCTATGAATTTATCTCAGCCCAATACCAGCGTCCGCTGATCATCTCCGGTTTCGAACCGTTGGATGTATTGCAGTCTCTGCTGATGGTGCTGGAACAATTAAAAGCTGGCGAAGCCAGGATCGAAAACCAGTACAAACGCATCGTGCCGGATGGCGGCAATATGCAGGCGTTGAAGGCCGTGTCTGATGTGTTCGAATTGCGCGAGTTCTTTGAATGGCGAGGTTTAGGCTCGATTGACCACTCCGGTGTACGTATCCGCGATGCATATGCGCAGTACGATGCCGAGCGCGCCTTCGCGCTGCCGAATCTGAAAATTGCCGATCCTAAATCCTGCCAGTGCGGTGAAGTACTGAAAGGGGTGATTAAACCCTGGCAGTGCAAAGTCTTTGGCAAGCAATGTACACCGGAAACCCCGATGGGTGCGCTCATGGTGTCCACAGAAGGGGCCTGCTCCGCGTACTACAGCTACGGTAAAATTGACGCCCGTAATATCGCCTGATTCCTGAAGAGTAGATGTAATGACTAAACCGCAACGACGTACCTTGAAAGCCTCCACCATCACCATGGCACACGGTGCCGGTGGTAAGGCGATGCGTGATCTGATTGAAGATGTGTTTGTGGGCACGTTTGATAACGAGAATCTCAATAAACTGGAAGATCAGGCGCGCTTTGAGCTGGCTGAGTTGCAGGCTCAAGGCCAGAAACTGGCGTTTACCACCGACAGCTACGTGGTCGATCCTGTGGAGTTCTGTGGTGGTGATATCGGCACGCTCGCGGTGAATGGCACCGTGAATGATCTGGCGGTGTCAGGTGCCATTCCTAAGTACCTCTCCTGCGGCATGATTCTCGAGGAAGGTCTGGACGTTAGCTTGTTGCGTCGTATCGTAGCCTCTATGCGTCAGGCGGCCGATGAAGCTGGTGTCACCATCGTAACCGGTGATACAAAGGTTGTGCCGAAGGGTAAGGGCGACAAGATCTTTATCAATACGACGGGCATTGGGGTGATTGCAGAAGGGATCAATATCTCGGCAGAAAACTGCAGACCGGGCGACAAAGTGATCGTAAACGGTTTTGTCGGCGATCACGGTGCGGCGATCCTGAACGCCCGTGGTGATCTGGCGCTTGACGTAGAGTTAGCCACCGACTGCCAGCCCTTGCATGGTTTGATGCAGGCGATGCTGGAGGTGTGCCCTGAGCTACATGCAGTGCGTGATGCATCCCGTGGCGGGGTGGCAACCGTGCTGAATGAGTTTGCGGAATCGTCTGAAGTATCGATCCGCCTGTTCGAAAACAAAATTCCGGTACGCAACGAAGTCCGTGGTGTCTGTGAAATTCTCGGCCTGGATGCACTGTACTTTGCCAACGAAGGGAAACTGGTGGCAGTGGTTCCGGCTGAAAAAGCGGACGCGGTACTCGAGGTGATGCAGGCGCATCCTACAGGTCAGGGCGCGGCGATTATTGGTGAAGTGCTGGAAGGCTACGCCGGACGGGTGTTGGTACAAACCGGTTTCGGCGGCGAACGTATCCTCGATATGCTGGTAGGTGAGCAGCTGCCGCGTATCTGCTGAACGGGTCATTCTTTGCCCGTATACCCATTTTTCTATCGGACTTTTCTGTCCGGTTCTCTGTCCGCTGCCCCCGGAGGCAAACCTTCTGGCAGTCGGCTCTGCGTAGCTGCAGGAGCCGGGGGCGGCACTTCTATTGATTTCTACTCACCTCAAACGTTAAACCAGCTCCGATCTGACGTCTGACATACCTGATCGACCGTTAGCTTTTGAGGCTGGAGTGAAGAATCTGTAGCAGAGGTACTAATCGCTCCCGCAGGAATGTGTGTGGGTGTTTTAGGGCGGAGGGCTTAAGCGGATGGATAAAAAAAGTCGGGCTAAGGGGCCCGACCAAGGAGTGGGTGACAAAGCGTCAGAAATGCACCCTGCGTCAGAGGCTTAACCTTGGGGACCTGAGCAGGGTCAGAGTGATCAGGCTGCCAGCAATGTGGCGCCTGCAGCAGCGATTGCCAGACCAGCCAGTTTGGCCAGTGATGGCAGTTGGGTTTTTACGGTGTTTGCTGCCATACCACCGCAAAGGTGAAGCATCAGGCTAGAGCCGAGGAAGCCTGCTGCGAACAAGGTCATTGAGGAAGCCGCCGCTTCAGCGCCATGGGCGTAGCCGTGGAACAGTGCGAATCCACCACTCAGGCCCAGCGCAACAGCTGCAGGCAGACGTGCCGCTGTGGCAATCAGCAGGCCCAGCATCAGCACAGAGGTGGCAATGCCCGCTTCAACAATAGGCAGGCTAAATGCAGTCTGTCCCAGCATAAAGCCCGCAATCAGTACCAGCATGAATACCATCGGGATCTGGAGGCGTAGCTTGTTTTTTTGCATGGCTGCCCAGAAGCCAACTGCCAGCATCGCCAACAGGTGATCGACGCCAATCAGCGGGTGAACCAGACCGCTCAGCAGGCTGCTATGTTCAGCAACAGATGCGGTATGGGCAAACGCCGGGGTGGAGGAGAGTGCCAGCAGGGAGGCAGCGGTGGCTACTTTTAGCTTCATATCGGTCTACCTTTTTATTTTGGTATTCGTTCAGCATTTAACGCGGGTGAAGGTTAAGTGCTTTTATAGATGAAATATTGAAAGCAAGCTTGATGCCAGAAATTCAGGTGTTAAGGAGAGGTATGCTCAAGCACTTATCAGCAGGGGGATTGCGACCAATACAGGTATCGCGATAATGGCGCGTGAAGTGAGTAGCAACGGTTTTAGTGGAAAGTGATTTACCACTTCGGCAGCAAACTGAACGTTCAGCTTTGTATGCGTTTGGCTGAAGGTGTCGCGAGTCGTTTCGGTGACGGTGAGAGGAAAAGAGGGCTTGAGCTGAATATCTAGATGAAAGTGTTTCATATTGCGCTGAAAAGTTAATAAGTTGCAGCTAAAAAGCGCTAACTTTCTAATCCTTGAACGGCTAAAATTTTCTTTGTGTTTGCAGCGTTCTGCACTACAATTCGCCCATCAAAAATAGTGTTTTTATGCCGTGATTAAAGAGCCTTTTGAACTCGCACCGAAGTCTATCGCCGAGCAGGTTCACAGGTTTCTAACGCATTGATTTTAGTACTGGAGAGCACCCGAGTTGGCATCAAACGGTAAAATTAAACTGCAGGGCTTTAA
>NZ_JBFGYC010000099.1:0-9429 GCF_041587635.1 Pontibacterium sp.
ACCCATGATTACCGTCACCCTGGGTATCGCCCGAACAGTCGGAGAATTCAGGATTATCTGGCCCATGCTTATGGCAGGCTCGCTTGTCGGCGGAATGCCGGCCATCATTCTTTACATCTTTTTAAGATGGTCTTTGAAGAAAGTATTCAAAAAATGCGTCTTTTTCGATGTCTCCTCGTCTTATAGGTAAAACATCCAACATGAGAAGACACCATGCTCAAAGTGATTAGCTTTACGATCTGCCCATTTGTTC
The DNA here is from genome assembly GCF_041587635.1 of Pontibacterium sp. Classification (NCBI taxonomy): domain Bacteria; kingdom Pseudomonadati; phylum Pseudomonadota; class Gammaproteobacteria; order Oceanospirillales; family Oceanospirillaceae; genus Pontibacterium; species Pontibacterium sp. The sequence goes on from NZ_JBFGYC010000099.1 coordinate 254, forward strand.
AACGCGTAACCGCTCTGCTGGAAGCTAAAGGTCTTCCCTACGAGATTGAATACATCAGTCTTAAAGACAAACCTCAGTGGTTTCTGGATCTCTCTCCGAACGGGCAGGTGCCGGTGTTGATCACGGAATCAGGTCAGGCTCTGTTCGAATCCGATGCGATTGTGGAATATATCGAGGATGCCTACGGACCGCTGAATTCGTCACTCACGCCTGAGCAGAAGGCAGTTAATCGAGCATGGAGTTACTTGGCCGCCAAAAACTACTTGGTACAGTGCAGTGCGCAACGCAGTGGTGATGAAGTTACGTTGAATGAACGCAGCGTAAAACTGGAGAAAGCCTTTGCCTCGATAGAAAAAGAGCTGGGTAATGCCCGTTTCTTTAACACCAACGAGGTTGGTATGGTGGATATTGCCTGGTTACCGTTGTTGCATCGGGCGGCGTTAATCGAGAGGCATGCGGGTTATGACTTTCTGGCGGGTTATCCCAAGCTGAAACGCTGGCAGCAGCATCTGCTGTTTACCGGATTGGCAGAAAAGTCGGTGGCAACTGATTTCGAAGAGGCGTTTACAGGCTTCTATTTGTCGGATCAGACATTTTTGGGTAACCGGAACTGTCAGGTATCAGCGCCGGCAAACAATACCTGCGCCACTGATAGTTGCTGTTAAGCTTAAGTGAGGCATGGGGGGCAGGGAACGCCCCTTTTGTGATCCATCGGGTAGGTCATGAAGAGGTATGTATTGAACATCGAAGAGGTCTGGCAGGCTTATAGCAGCAGTCTAAGGGTGATGCTGAAATCAAAGATATCCGATCCCGATGATGTGGAGGATCTGTTGCAGGAGATCCTGATAAAAACGCATCGTAATATCGGCAGTCTGCGTGCTCGGGACAAACTCAAACCCTGGCTGTTCCAGCTGGCTAATAACACCGTGATCGACTTCTATCGCAAGCATGGCGCCGCGCGTGACGCTGAGCCTGTTGATCTGTGGTATGAACACAGTGAGCCGGATGTTGAGCAGCAATTGAGCGAATGTGTTGTGCCATTTGTGCGGACGTTACCGCAAAAAACCGCTGATCTATTGCTGGCCGTAGATATTGAGGGGCGGTCGCAGAAAGCGTATGCCGCTGAATTAGGTGTTAGTTATTCTACGCTGAAGTCCCGCGTGCAGCGTGGACGGCTGAAATTGCGTGAGGCGTTTGAGCAGTGCTGTCATCTTGAACTGGATCGACAGGGTCGGGTGGTTGAATACCGGAAGAGGCAGGAGAGGTGTGGAGGTTGCTAAAGTACCGGATATGGAGCATCGGTATCATGCCACGCTCAATGCACTGAATACGGCGTGGCATGATACTGATGTTTAGCGTTTGCTTGCTTACGGCTTCACAGAAAACGGCGTAGCCACCGGCAAAGAGCCACTGTCTGCAATCACGACATCTTTTTCCGGGCGATCACGGTAGTCCGTCGCCGTTTTTTCGATTAGGCGCACAACATCCATTCCGGCCAATACCTTGCCGAACACCACATGACGTCCATCCAACCACGGTGTTTTTACTGTCGTGATGAAAAACTGAGAACCGTTTGTATCCGGGCCTGCATTGGCCATCGACAACCAGCCTGCGCTTAAGTGCGAGAGTTTGAAGTTTTCATCTGGGAAACGTTCGCCATAGATGGATTTACCGCCGGTACCGTCTCCATTCGTGAAATCACCACCTTGCAGCATGAAGTCCTGAATCACACGGTGGAATTGACTGCCTTTGTAACCAAACCCCTTTTCGCCGGTGCTCAGTGCGTAAAAGTTGTTAGCGGTTTTGGGCACGGTTTCACCGAAGAGGCCAATCTCGATGCGACCCGCTTTCTTTCCACCAATGGTGATATCCATGAATACTTTTTTGGTGACGATCAAATCGTCGCCCGCAAAAGCAAAAGATGCGCTGCACAACAACATAAGTGCCAGAAAGAGTTTTTTCATTGTTCGATTCCTATAGCGATAGAACGGTCCGTTTTTGGGCGATACACATCCACAGTTGAGGTGGGTGTGCAGCATGGATGCTACGCCATTTGAGCCGTGCCAGGAACTACATAAAGTGGGACCGAGTTTTAATAACTAACTGATAAAGATAGTATTTTAAGCGCTTTAAGTTATGTTCATGCCGGACCTTTGCCTTTTGCTTTCATGCCGCGCTGTGGGTTGAATCCCTTAATCGCCAGCACTGAAAATACCAATGTTGTGCCCGCGACCATCGCAAATGCTTCCCAGCTCATCTTCAGGTAGAGCGCGTGGCGCACCAGTTCTGTGGCGTGGGTAAAAGGATTGATTGAACACAGCCAGTACAGCCATTCGCTGGCTTCGCGCATTTTCCACAGGGGATAGAGTGCGGAGGAGAGGAAAAACATCGGGAAGATGACGAAGTTCATCACTCCGGCGAAGTTCTCCAGCTGTTTGATCCATGACGACATAAACAGGCCCAATGCGCCGAGCATCAGCGCCACAAGGATCAGCGCAGGTAGCACCGCCAGATAGCCCAACAGTGGTGGATCAACACCCACAAACAGGGCGATAACAAGGAAGGTATAGACCTGAGCCAGAGAGATCAGGGCGGTGGCAGCGAGCTTACAGATCAGCAGAAAACCCCGGGGCAGGGGGCTCATTAGCAAGACGCGCATGCTGCCCATCTCCCGATCGTAAACCATCGAAAGACTGCTTTGCATGCCGTTAAACAGCAGGATCATGCAGCAGAGGCCGGGAGCGATGTAGACCTCGTAGGTGATGTAGGTTTCGTAAGGCTCAATGATTGCGATACCTAATGCGGCACGGAAGCCAGCGGCAAAGACAACCAACCACAGCAGCGGCCGGATCAGAGCGCTGAAGAAGCGCGAGCGCTGGCTGACAAAACGCAGGAATTCCCGGCTGAGAATGCCATAAAAGCAGCTGAAGTAAGCGGCGTTATTGAGCGGTGCTTTAGCTTCAATGTTCATGCGGTTATTCATCAAGCGACCTCCTCAACACCGCTGAGGTGATGGAACAGGTGGGTGAGGTTGTCATGTTGATGGCTGGCGCAAATTGCGGCGCCCTGACCCTGCGCCTTAAGTTCGCCTTTAAACAGCATCAAAACGTTGTCTTCGTCGTGAACCTCTTCAATCAGATGGGTGGCCCAGAGGACAGTCAGATCTTGTTTTTCACATAAGGAGCGTACGTGTTGGTTCAGTTTAAGGCGGGTTTGCGGGTCGAGGCCGACCGTTGGTTCGTCCAATAACAGCACGCTTGGGTTGTGCATTAACGCACGGGCGATCTCGACACGGCGGCGATGACCGCCGTTCAGGCTACGGACTTTGTCATTGATCCGATCGGCCATCTCCATGCGTTGTAGCTCAGTTTCCATCCGCTGCTGTGCATCACGACCACTGATGCCGTGCAGAGACGCGTGGTACTTCAGATTCTGGCCCACCGTCAGGTCCAGATCCAGCGTGCTTTGCTGGAATACGACCCCAAGCTGTTGCATCACGGCAGTGGGATGCTGTCGGATACTGTGGTCGCAGATGCTGATCTCCCCACTCTGTAAGGCGTACAGTCGGGTGAGCAGGGCGAACAAAGTACTCTTGCCAGCCCCGTTGGGGCCGAGCAGCGCATTGAAACGACCCGCTTGTAGTTCAAAGCTGAGATCGTTCAGTGCAGTACGGGGGCCAAAGCTAAAGCTAACGGAGCTGACCTGAATACTCATTAAGACGGACCTGTCAGTTAAGGTTTAACCACAACACCCCAAGGGTAGCGGCCTACTTTGATCGATTTCGTCACTTTCATTTTGTCCACGTCCACAACCGACACATCACCGCTGACACCATTGGTGGTGTACATCTGACTTTCGTCTTCGTTGAACGTCATGTGCCAGACACGGCGACCAACTAGCAGGTAATCCAGCACTTCATAGGTGTTCGCATCCACGACGGCCACATGGTTGGCCGGGCCTAATGCGATAAAGGCGTATTTGCCATCGGAGGTCAGTTTCACGCCGACAGGTTGCACTTTGTCTGGGTGAATGCCGGGTATTTTAAAGGTCAGCTTTTGAATGATCTGACGGGTGCTGGTGTCGATAACGGATACCGTGCCGCCGATCTCTGAAGAGGCCCACAGCAGGGAATCATCTTTGTTGAACTCGACATGACGCGGACGCTGATCCACCAGTGTGTTGTCTACCAGTTCATAGGTGCTGGTGTCGATCCAGTGCACCATGTTGGTGGTTTCGCTGGTGTTGACGGCCCATTTACCGTTGTGGCTCACGGCCATACCTTCAGGCTCAACACCCACATCGATCTGTGCCAGCACGTCCTGCGTTTCGGTATCAACGACGGTCACCAGTGCATCGTCTTCGTTGGCGATGTAGAGGTGGCGGTCATTCGGATGCAGGGCAAACTGTTCTGGGTCTTCACCGGAGGGCAGTTCGGCGATAATGCTGTGATCAGCCAGATTCATGATCTGTACAGTGTCGGAATCAGACGCACAGATGTATAGCTTGGTGTGATCTTTGGACAACGTGATACCACGTGGACGCTGACCCACATCGATGGTGTCGGTGACTTTCATCGTGTCCAGATCGATGACCGACAAGGTGTCATCCTTTTCGTTAGATACGTAGGCCACGGCTGCAAAGCTGCTGGCGCTGAGGGTGAGCAGAGTCGTGGTGATCGCCGCAGGCAAAGCTGAACGGATAAATTGTGTGGCTTTCATTAAATCTCTCCGGGAATAAGTACAGCAGAGTTACTGCATACGGCAGCGGCTTTCGGGTTTATCAAACCCAAGGGTGTCCAGATCAGTCACCGGGTGAAGAAATCCGTGTTGTGGTGACTGGGAAACCACTGCGCGTGGGTGAATTAGCGGAATGGTCTGGCGTAACTGGCCACTCCAGGTGCGGTAATTGAGCTTGCGGCCCTTAAACGCAGCCAGCTGAAATTTGTCAGACAGGATAAAGCTGCGCAGTTCGGTGGCGTTGTTGCTGCGGGTTTGAGTAACCGCCTCGGCAATCGAGCGAACTCCGGCCCATGCCGCATAGTCTTTCCCCGTCATCCAGCGTTCGGATAACTTATCGAATCGGCTCTGAAGCTGGGCAGCACCCCATTGCTCCACCACGCGATGCCAGGTTACCGGCGTCAATCCCTGAGTACCGGCGATCGGACGTGGATACCAGGTGTTGTAAAGCAGATACTCACCGAAGTCGCCGCGTTCGTCCGCCACCACGACCACATCGTATTCATCGGTTTGAGTGAAAAGTGGCAGTTCGTTCTGTGCCGTACGGCGCAGGTCGGTATCAAAACTCCACTGTTTTTCTTCGATGATCTCAGCGCCAAAGCGTTTGGCTGTGCGTTTAATGGCGTTAGCGTAGGCCTTGTCTTCCGGTTGGTTACCGCTGATCAGTAACCATTCTTTCAGGCGTTTTGCGTTGAGCCACTGACCCAGTGCATCGGTCAGCATCGCGCGGCTGGGTGTGGTGTGTAAAACGTTGTTCAGGCACACATCCGTGCGCAGTTCATCGGCTTGAGATCCCGCATTAAAAATCAACGCATCGTTGCCCATAGCCGCTGAAAACTGTTGGAGCTGGGCTGAGGGCATATTGACCACAAACAGGCGGATGCCGCTGTCATAAAGGGCTTGTCCATCCCGCAGCATTTGTTCGGAGCTGGTGCTGATTTTTTCTGTGAGCTGGTATTTCTGTTTCAGAAAGCGACCGGTCGTATTGCTGTCTTTAATGCCTAACTCTGCACCGGCTAATCCTGCATCGTCAGGTTCTGGTAGAACGTTGGACAGTGCGGGCGGGCGTTCTGGTTGGAATTGCAGGTAGGCCACATCAATAGTTAGGGGCTGTTTGGCCGCCAGTGCTGCAGTACTGCTCAGCAGTAACGCGGAGCAGGCGAGTAACAGAGGTGTTTTCAGACGTTTCAGCATAGGGATCTTCGGTCTAATTGTTCTTATTACATCAGCATAGGGGGTCAGCAGGAGCGGAGGAATATGAAGAAAGTACGAAACAATTAGTACCGAAGTACCATTTTTAAAACGTGGCTGCTCTCTAGCATAAGTAGTGTCATTCAAAGAATAAAAACACCGAGGTATCTATGCGTCTCCTTAAACCCCTAATGATTGCAGGCTTCGCTGGTGTGATGGCTGTTACGTCTGTTGCTCAAGCAGCAGGGGATCTGACCCGTCGTCCACAAAAATTGCCGGATCTGGTGATGGGCAGTGACGAGTCTGATTATTTTATGTCGCAGAAGGAGTACCAGTTAGAAACGGGCAAGTCCTACAAACTGGCGATCATCTCCAATGGCCAGAAAGAATACGCGATGCAGGCCCCTGAGTTCTTCTCCTCAATCTTTCTGCGCAAAGTGGAAGCGGGCGGTATGGAGATTAAAGCAGTTCACCTGACAGAACTGGAGTTTGAAGATGCATCCGAAGCGGAGATCTACTTTGTGCCGATTAAACCGGGCAAGTTCGAGTTTGAGATGGAAGGTCTCGAAGGTAAGGGCATGGTGGGTGTATTCAACGTGAAGTAAGTCCCTGTCAGCTGTTTACTTCAGATCCGAAAAGGAGAGTGCACGATGTTTCGTACCATCAAAGGTTTGATTGGGACAGGTTTGCTCATCGGAGTAAGCATGCTGGCATCCGCCGATAACACGGTGCAGTCACGACAGATTGTGTTGCAAGGCGGAAATGGTGAGCAGCTGACCATCGGTCAGTTGCTGCTGTCACCCACGCAGGACGGGTACAGTGCGGTCGTCAAGATGGACGATGCCCCCTATGGCGATCAGTTTTTGTCTATGCGGCCGTTTAAGTGTCTGGAAAGTGAAAAGCAGCAGCTGTGCCACTTGCCTTACCCTTATCAAAACAAGCAGCAGATTCGTCAGGGCGAGCTGATTGATCTGGAATATCAGTTACTGTTTATCCGCCGGGCCCCCAATGACTACGGGATCAATCCGTGGTTTGGCGTGTATTACAAGCTGGAATGGCAGAATCCACCTGAAGGCCCGATTGTGGGTACCTTGTACGAAACCAATCTGGATGTGCTGGCCGCACCGCCGGAAGATCCCGCCATCAAACCGATCTCCGAAGATGACTTGTATGAAGCCGATCATGCAGAGCATTGGCTACCGCAGCTGATCATCAGGTAACCCATTGAAAGGTTTGTTGCGCTTAAATTTACTGGTCAGCGTGGTGTTTGTGCTGGCCTTTGTTCTGACCCTGTTTGGTCTGATCCGGCAGGGTGAAAAAGATATCGAACGCGAGATCGGTGCCAGTATCCACTTTGCTGAGCAGATGATTGAAGCGGCTCAATACGATCCTTCCCGTTTACAGCCGTTGCTCAACGGTAACACCCGCCATATCCATTTCTATCTCAATCATCTGCCTACTGCGTATGACCGGGATAACGATGTGCCCGCGTGGTTCTCTGATCTGTTGCAACCGAAAGGTGCGTTTGTTGCGCGTCCATGGCGCTACCCGCTCATGAACGGTGAGCTGTTGTATGTGGTGGCGATGCCGGATGATGAAATTGATGAGGTATGGGAGTCAGCATTGATGCTGGCTGGCTTATTTCTGGGTGGAGCATTGCTGTCCAACCTGATGATCTTCTGGGGGGTGCGTCAGGGGATGAAACCGATCAGCCAGATTCTGGAAACTCTGGAGCAGGAAAAGAGTGGGCGGTTCTGTACCCGCTTACAGCATTACTCGATGCCGGAAGCTGACCAGCTAGCAGATCATTTTAATCGGATGGCAGAAGCACTGGAGCAGGAACAGCACGGTAACCGTCAGCTCACCAAACAGCTGATGGAGTTACAGGAATCGGAGCGCACCCGCTTGGCCCATACCTTACACGATGATCTGGGCCAGTATGTGACGGGCATCCGGGCGCAGGCCTATATGATTTGTCAGGCGGCGGATCAGCAACAGGTGGTCGAGAAAACGGCGGAACGGATCGTGGGACACTGCGATGAGATGCAGAAAAGCTTCCGCCATCTTATCCGGGATCTGCATCCTGTTATTTTGCATCAGTTAGGTCTGAAAGATGCGCTGTGCAATCTCGCCGAACAGTGGCAGGAAAGCAGCGGTATTCCGGTGAATCTTGAGATGGCCCAAACTCTTCCTGAATTAGAACCTGAGCGCGCCGGTCATGTCTATCGTCTGGTACAGGAAGCGTTGCATAACGTGACCCGGCATGCACAGGCGACGACGGCAGAGCTTTCACTGGTACTCAACGGACCCCGATTGCAGTTAAGGGTGATCGATAACGGCTGCGGTTTGATGCCGCAGTCGATGCCGGGTATTGGTATGCGCTCGATGCATGAGCGGGCGCGTTATCTGGGTGGTGTGCTGCAGCTGGAGTCGGTGTCTGGCGGCGGTACCAAAATATCATTGAGCATGCCTGTGGAGGCACCATGAAGATTCTGATTACTGATGACCACGCAGTGGTGCGACAGGGGTATGCCAGTTTGTTGTCTGTGATGCTTGATCCCTGTGAGGTGGTCGAAGCGGAAAGTGGCGAAGAAGCCTGTATGCGGTGTGTTGCGCACCAGCCGGATATGATGATTCTGGATATTAATCTGCCGGGGATCAGTGGCATCGAAACCGCGCGTCGTATTTTAAAGCGAGATCCTGATGCGCGTATCCTGTTTTTCAGCATGTACGATGAGATGCCGATGGTGCAGCAGGCGCTGGACTGCGGGGCTTTGGGGTATATCACCAAAAGCAGTTCCCCTGAGGTGCTGATTGAAGCGGTACGCAACGTGGCGGTCGGTCAGATCTATGTGGAACACGCGCTGGCGATGCGGCTGGCAATGCGTCAGCAACCGAAGACGGTTTCTGATCAACGCCTGCAGGATATGACTCAGCGTGAGTTTGAGGTGTTTGTGATGCTGGCGCGCGGCTTCAGTGTGAAAGCGGTTGCGGAGCAACTCTCTATCAGCGCAAAAACCGTATCGAATTATACCGCGATGCTCAAGAGTAAGCTGGAAGTGGACTCTACTACGGAGCTGGTACATCTGGCGATTGAGACCGGAGTGATAAAGGTTTCACCGGAAGTAGGGCGTTAATCGGTATTTTGAGTTTGTTCGGTGCACGATTCTTGTTTTGATAAATTTATTTAAATTCAATAGGTTATAATCTGTTTTTTTTGGCGGGACGGTCTCTGGTTGCTCCGTACGC
>NZ_JBFGYC010000100.1:0-9338 GCF_041587635.1 Pontibacterium sp.
ACTAAAATTGTTTTATTTTCACCGAATTCAAGAATCATATTACCGCAACATCATTAATCCCGTTCTATCAGGTATAGTTATAAGAACATTACACGCATCTGTAAAACCACTCGCCCCGGCACCCAACTTACGCCATGAAGCGAACACAGGGCGCACATATCAAGCTCGGTATGGGATGTTGAGTTCATGATGTCATTCTCTAGTAACACGCGCTTTCTAGTCATACTGATTGTGGTTACAGTCCTGCTATCAGCCTCTGCTGTCGTCTATGTCGATCAAGCTCACTACCAGGCAAAACGCCACGCGATTAAAAACACCGCGACCGGATTTGCGAGCCAGATAAAACAAAACGTGGACCATGCGCTCTCCGCGACTTATGCACTTGCAACCTTCGTTCGTCAAAATCAAGGTAACGTTGAAAATTTCGACCAGGTCGCCTCAGAACTCCTCAACTACTATCCAAGCGCGACGGCCATTCAGCTGTCACCAAATGGCATCATCAGCCACACCCATCCGTTGAAAGGCAACGAACGTGCACTTGGATACAACCTGCTGCAAGATAAACGGCGGGATGACGCGGCATTTCGCGCCTTGAAAACAGGCCAGCTCACGCTGAGCGATCCGTTCACTCTGGTACAGGGTGGACTCGCAGCAGCCGGGCGACTACCCGTTTTTCTTGAAACACATGAGCAAAAGAAACAGTTCTGGGGTTTCAGCAACGTACTGATTCGCTTTCCCGATGTACTGGAAAACAGCAAACTTCATACTTTGGACGAACAAGGCCTCGCGTATCGTCTTTTTAGTGTCGATCAGCATTCTGGCATACCTATGCTGCTCGCCCAATCAGAAGCCCCTATAAGTGACAGCCCTATCTCTGTACCGATTTCTGTGCCGGACGGTAAGTGGCAACTCGAAGTCACCCCCGTGTCCGGCTGGCGTAATGGCTACTGGCTGTTGTTGGATATCGTAGCAGGCCTGTCCTTTTTCCTGCTGATTGTTGTCACCATACTGTTGATAAAGAAGTTACGACAGGACCAAGCCACGCTTAAACATGCGGTTGACGAGCGCACTAAAGCCCTCAGTACAACATTGAAACATACAGAACTCGCTCTGAGAGCAGCACGCCAAAGCTGGTTTGAGCTGGATATGAGTAGCGGCGAGATCTGGGTTGGCGATGAATACCCCATCCTGCTCGATTACGACCCGGATGAATTTCAAACCGATATGGCCACCTTACGCAAAGGTGTTCACCCAGACGATTTGGATCAACTGATAGAGATGCTGGAAGGTTGCGCATCTACAGGCAAAACGGCAGAGATCGAATTTCGCCGCCGTACCAAAAACGGTTATTGGTTATGGCTGCACGCCATTGCAGAAGTTGTCTCGCTAACCGACAAAGAGAAACCGGGGCGCGTGATGGGTGTTGTCACCGACATTTCCCGCCGTAAGCACACCGAAATTCTCGAGTCTGCACGCCTTAAAGTGTTGGAACAACTGGTCCAGAACGTTCCGCTAGACACCATTTTCATGTCGATCATCAGCATGATCGAAGACACTAGCCGCGGCGCGCTGTGCAGCATCCTACTGCTCGATAACGAGAAGAAACACCTGCACATGGGCGCAGCACCAAATTTACCGGATTTCTACAATGAGGCGATTGAAGGCATTGCTATTGGTAATGGTGTGGGCAGCTGCGGTACGGCTGCGTTTCTGAAGGAACGCGTTATCGTAGAAGATATCAATACGCATCCCTATTGGGCACCTTATACCGAACTGGCCCAACAAGCGGGATTAGCATCATGTTGGTCTGAACCCATTCTACATGGTGATGGTGAGGTTTTCGGTACCTTTGCGATCTATCATTCGACCCCCTCAACACCCAATCCTCAAGACCTTGAGATCATTAACTTTGCTGCCCGCCTAGCAATGTTGGCTATAGAAAAAACCCGTACGGATACCCGACTGAATCTATTGTCCAATGTTTTCGAGGAAGCAGAAGAAGGCATTATGGTCACGGATGCCCATGCCCGCATTGTCGACATCAACCCGAAGTTCTGCGAGATCACAGGATACGCACGGGAAGAAGCCCTGCATCAGAACCCAAATATGCTCGATTCAGGAAAACAGGATAAATCCTTTTACAAAGAGCTCTGGCGGGATTTGCAACAGAATGGCTCCTGGCGCGGCGAGATCTGGAACCGTCGCAAAGATGGTGAATTGTACATCGAACAGCTGACCATCTCTGATATCAGCAATGCGTCCGGTGAGATCACCCACTACGTTGGCATCTTCTCTGATATCACCCAGCTGAAAACTCAGCAGCAGGCGCTAGAGATGATGGCTTATCACGATGTTCTGACGCAGTTACCCAATCGCGTCCTGCTAACCGATCGATTCCAGCAAGCCACCGCCCGCTGCAATCGTACCGGCAGCCTGCTTGCGGTTTGCTTTTTGGATCTGGACAACTTCAAACAGGTCAACGACCACTACGGTCACAACGTCGGTGACCAGCTGCTGGTACAGGTATCCGAACGTATCCTCTTCTGTATTCGAGATGAAGATACAGCGTCTCGTTTAGGGGGTGATGAGTTTGCCATTCTGATCGGAGATATACACTCTACCGAAGATTGTCGAGAAGCCCTGAACCGTATACACACGGCAATCAGCGAACCGTTCTTTATTGATGGACATGAGCTGCACATTACCGCATCCAGCGGCATCACTATATATCCACACGATCAGGTGGATATCGACACCCTACTGCGCCATGCAGATCAGGCAATGTACCGAGTCAAGCTGGGTGGTAAGAACAATTTTGATATGTTCAACGCCAAAGACGATCAGCAACTGATCGAGACCCACAATAAACGTCGCGATATTGAACACGCGCTCCGCGAGAGGCAGTTCGTACTCTATTACCAACCTAAGGTAAACATGTGCACGGGTGACGTGTGGGGCGTTGAGGCTCTGATCCGCTGGAATCACCCAGACAAAGGAATACTGCCACCCTTTAGCTTCCTTCCCGCCGTGTCAGGCACCAATCTTGAAATTGAGATTGGCAATTGGGTCATAAACGAAGCCCTCTCTCAATTAAGCAAATGGCACAAGGCAGGACTGAAACTGGAAGTCAGTATCAACGTTTCTGCATTTCATCTCCTGTCTCCGGGTTTCGAGTCTGAACTTACCGTCAGCCTGGCCGAATACCCACAGATCGATACGCAGTATATCCAGCTGGAGATACTGGAGAGTACGGACTTCGGAAACCTTCAGGCGATTAATACGATCATCGAGAGCTGCCAGAACAATCTTGGCGTGAGCTTCGCCCTGGACGATTTTGGTACCGGATTCTCCTCACTGGCGCATTTACGCAACCTGACCGCTGACAACATTAAGATCGATTGCAGTTTTGTCACCCATCTGATGTCCAGCCCGGACGATTTTCGTATTGTCGACGGCGTGATCCGACTCGCCGAAGCATTTGACCGTAATGTTATTGCCGAAGGTGTAGAGACTGTTTGGGAAGGGTTGATGCTGTTGCTGATGGGCTGTGAGAATGCACAGGGATACGCAATTGCCCGTCCAATGCCTGCAGAAAATCTACCTGCATGGCTAAAAAGCTTCAAACCCTTCGATGCATGGCAGAGCTTTAAGGGTCGCAACCTGACGCAACGCCAGACAATGATTGAGCTGTTTCAGCTCTCCCTCGATTACTGGACAACGGAATTCGAGCACGCATTAAAATCCGACCCTGTGCTTGAGTACACGTGGCCAATCGCTGATCAGCAACACTCGCATTGTTTTGCCTGGGGCGAACGCTGCCGGAAAGAACATTTGATCCATGAAAACGTTTTGCGTGATATGGAAGACCGCCGGGAACACGTTCATGCTTTGGCCCATGAAATCGAAGATCAATATCGAAACGGTGACGTTGATCAGGCGCGTTTGCGCCTTCCGGAGCTCAAGGAGCTGATTGATGATGTTCGTCAGCAGATCGATGCCCTCTAAGCGAACATTTAAAGCAAAAAAAGGAGAGCAGTTGCTCTCCTTCTAAGTTCGCTATTCCAATCGGGCTTTCAGATCAGGCCGCGACTTCTTCACATTTCAGTAAATGAGCACGCTGCTCCAGCAACGTTTTATCCAGCGAGTACAATGTATCCAGAATGTGCATATGCAAACTGCCTGGACCTTCGGATTTTGCAGCGGCAATTTCGCCTGCAACGGACAACGCCAGCAACGCCTGAACAGTCGCATCAAACCCTCGACGGTTAACCGCCAGGAACGTCGCAACAAACGCTGTAGCCGCACACCCCATGGCAGACACACGGGTCTGCATTTCGTCGCCGTTCGCGATCATCAGGGCTTTAGTCCCATCAGTTATAATATCGGCTTCACCGGTCTGCGCGACAACAGCTCCGGTCTCCTGAGCCAAAATCCAGGCTGCGTCAGGACTATCCCGCCCTACCAACGCTTTGATTTCAGCGATATTGCCGCGGATAACGGTAGGTTTCAGCTCCAGCAGTTCACGTGCATATTCGCACCGCTTTTCTGATGCATGGGCAGAAACCGGATCAAGCACCCACGGACGGTGGTAATCATTGGCCGTTTCGATCGCCGGAATAATAGCGGCCTTGCGCATAGCATCCAACGTACCAATATTGATACTCAGCGCATCGGAACTCGCAACAAACTCACGAATCTCATCAATACCCATCGTCAGGGAAGGTCGGGCACCAACGGCCAGCAAAATATCAGAGGTAAAATCCATAGCCGCCGTATTGGTAATACACTGCACACGGGGTTTCTGCTGAACAATCATCGATAGCATGGTTGCGCAGGAACGCGCGTAATCCAGATTACTCTGGGACTCAACATCAAACACTTTAAATACGGTTGACATATACGGCCTCCGATAAGGATCTGAATGCAGCGCCGACGCTGCAATCGGCTAAATTTGTTGCAAGGCAACCACCAGCTGGGTTCGGTTTTCTACTTCAAGTTTTCGCAGGATGCTCGACATATGCGTTTTGACGGTATGTTCCGTCAACGACATCTTGTCAGCGATCTGCTTGTTACGCAGACCGCACTTCACCAAGCTCAGGACCTTGTTTTCCTGATTGGACAACCGACACAGGGCATACCCAAGGCGGGTCTTTTGTGCGCCCCACTGGTCCAGTGACACTTTTTCGTTGAAGCGCCAGGTACCACCCGCAAGAATCTCACGCAATGCCTCACCCAATTCACTCAACGGTGCTGTTTTGGCGACAACACCATCGACACCACTCATGCGCGCACGGCGCATCAACGCCACATCGGTATCATCGGTGAGCATCAGCAGGCGGGCATTGTTGTTTTGCTTAAAGCGTGCCAGAGCTTCCAGCTCAACCAGCCCCGGAAGACGGGCATCCACGATAATCATCATTGCCCCCTGCACGCCTTCAACAGCGCGCTGCAAGCTGTCGAAACATCCGACAGTCTGGGAAACGACAGTAATACCGGACTTTCCCATAACCAGCTCTACACCCAATGCATAAAGCGGTGATGAATCAGCAATAATGATTTTCATGGTCGCGCCCTGTTAGCTCAGTTCGCGCTGTAGGCGAGCACGTTCTTCATCTGTGTACTGAACGTAACCCACGGGAATATGGTCATTGATCGCTTCGCGTACCTGCTGTGCGTCTTCAGCAGAAAAACCACCACACATCTCAATAAGCTGTATACCTTTGGTGAGCATCTCCTGCGCGACCATCACGGCTTGCGATACATCAGAAACACCAGAAACTGACATATCAAAGTTTTCACTGTGTATGCGGGCGTGGTGTTTAAACATTTCAAGATCGGCGCTTTTAACGATAAAACCATAACGCTGTAACGGCATGTCGCACTCCATTGTATTCTTATAATTTGAACGGCATAGGTTCATTAAAGACCGGTTACATGAAATCGATTAGAGCCAGAACTTTTCAGATTTTAGAGCCAGCCAATTTACAAGGCAGTACAGGCTATATTAACCGCCAAATCGCATCATATCGGTGCAACTTATGCCAGAGAGGGGTACGCAGGAGAAAATGAAAAAGAAAGGCGCTCCCCCTCAAAGGAGGAGCGATTTAGCCAAATCAGGCCGATTAGAAGGTGTAATTCATCATCAGTCGGAGTTCATCGATATCACTGTAGGCATCTGCCTCGATATGGGCGTAACGCACACGGAAGCTCATACCCTGCAAGCTACCGTCCGGCAGTGTATAGGTCACATCCACGTTGGTTTCCGTTTCATCCACTTCGGTGGTACCGACCTCATAGGTACCCTCCGCGTGGCGAATCCATCCACTCAAACCCGGTACATTCGGAAACTGGTAGTCTGCACGCAGCTGCCAAGAGTCCTCATCGTCACGGTTGAAGTCGTTAAATTGGATCGATTGCCACGTAGTATGCAAAGTCTGATCACTTCCCCCCCAACCGAAATCATACGCATCATCGCCACCGATCGTCTGGAAGGACGCCAGCAGCTTCAGGTTGCCCATCGAATAGCGCGCGGCAATATTGGTCATGGTGGAGTTATAGTCAGGATTCGAATACAGATTCCCTTCTGCCTCACCATCATAGTGATAGAAATCCAACAACAGGCTTCTCATGTCGCCCAAGTCAAACGTGTAGTTGGTATTCAAGTATATCTGGCGTTGATAATCGTCCGCATAGCCGTAGGACGCATGAACACCTAAGCCATTCTCAGCCGTATACCTCCCCCCTACGACGACGATCTCGTAGTCCTCGCCATTGGAGGTAAACTCTTCAAAAGAAAGATCAGACCGGGTGCGGGCCTCATCACTATAAACCGCATAAAATTCCGCACTATCAACGCTGCCGGTCAGCATCGCTACTTGGTGAGCACCGGGAGTAGAACGAATATCCGGATCATTTAGCAGCGGCAGCCCCATGATCACCCGCCCCACACGCACGTCGACGCCATCAGCTATCGCAAGGTCAACAAATGCCTGGCCTATCTTAGCCGAGCTCGTGGTTCCCCCATCACTTTCGACGCGTAATACATCTGTACCTGCATCGTTATTTCGACCGTCCAGTTTTATATTGACCAACCCAGTCAATCCTACTCGTAAACGCTCTGCGAACGTCGGGGACATATAATCTGCCCTGAACGCCTGCGCCATCGCAACCCTGTCTTCAGGCCCTTCTCGGAAGTCACGATTAAAGTAGAAGGTTCGAGTACTGAGCGAAAACTCAGCCTCATCAGCAGCACTAACAAAAGGCACTGTCGCAATGGATGCAACCAGTACCGCACTATTTACCAGAGTCTTTGGAAAGTTAGCCATACTTAGATCCTGTCCTATCAACACGTTAGTTGTTCAGTCAGTTGTGGCTTTCCGGTCAAAGTAGAGTGTCGGATTCTTTGCAGAAGGGGGTGCGCACAGAATACACACACGCCAGACACGATAGCCAAACCAAATAGGAGGGGCAAAGCGCATCCCCTTCAGATCGTAAAGCTGCCTGGAGCTCATTCTGCTGTTAATAAAACAGTAGATCCGTGCGCCAGAGCCCCAGAACACGTATACCTAGCATAGTTCATATTTCTGGAATGATTTATTCTCAAGTGCCTGAAGTAGGCATAGGACGGGGCTTAGCGATTCATTTTGGACGTATAAGCAGCGCAAAAACGCGAAAGAAAAGCCCGCCCCTCCCGGATAGGAGGAGCGGTAAATTCAGCATCATGCCGAATAGAGTTAACGCAGGGTTAAAAAGAACGGATAGGAAAACAATGATTGAGTTGAAATCACTTTTGGGACATATCGAAGAGTCACGTCTCGGTAAAAGACATTAACCTTCCGCGGTTTGCGCCTGTACCACCGTAATGGCAATGACGTTTACCACATCATTGGCGCTGCAGCCGCGCGACAGATCATTTGCCGGTTTCTTCAAACCCTGCAAAATAGGACCAATTGCGTCTGCTTTACCAATACGTTCAGCCAGCTTGTACCCAATATTCCCCGCCTCAAGATTCGGGAAAATCAGTACGTTAGCGCGACCATGTGTTTCTGAGGCCGACACTTTACGCTCGGCAATTTCTGCCACGATGGCAGCATCAAGCTGTACATCACCATCGATCGCAAGATCAGGCAGTTGCTCTTTCACCAGACGAGTGGCTTCAACCACTTTATCCACGGCGGCGTGCTTAGCACTGCCACTGGTTGAGAAGGACAACATCGCCACTTTTGGTTCTTCGTTGAGCAACGTACGTGCACTGTTCGATGCAGACATCGCAATCTGCGCCAACTGCGCGGAGTTCGGGTCAATCACCAGGCCACAGTCAGAGAAGATCACGCCGCCTTTAAGCTCATGAAACGATTCACACAACATCATCAGGAAGAAGCTGGAGATCATGCTGCTGTTCGGCGCCATACCAATAATCTGAATCGCCGCACGCACCGTGTCACCCGTGGTATACACCGCACCACACACTGAACCATCAGCATCATCCAGGTGCACCATCATCTGGGCAAAGTGCAAAGGGTCACAGATCAGCTCAGCGGCTTTATCTTCGGTCATACCCTTCGCCTGACGCAGACGAAACAGCTCTGCGGCATATCGATCAGCGGATGGAGATTCCGACGGATCAACCAGTGTAATGCCGTCCAGAGTCACGCCCTGCTCAGCTGCGTTGGACTGGATGTTAGCAACATTACCCAGCAACGTGATTCGTGCGATTCCGCGCTCAGTTGCGGTCGCAGCAGCTTCGATAATACGTGGGTCTTCACCTTCAGCCAGAACAATGGCACGCGGGTCATCACCAGCACGTTTAAAAATATTATTGAGGGCCTTCATCCGGTTACTCCTTAGGTAGATTGAGAGGAGCCTCTGAATAAACCACTCACTGCCCGCGAGCAGAGAACGGGCGTGTAACACTGACCAGACAAGCAGCAAGTGGTTTATTCAGAAGTTCCTAACGCTTAGGTCAGGAAAGAACCGGAGGCCATACGGCCTCCGGTTTTATAGATCTGGATAACTCAGACTTATGTGAAGTCTTTGTATTTTTCCAGGTGACGAACTGGCTTGGACAGTGCGTCGCGGCGGAACGGGTCGCCCAGCTCACGAGTACACATGATCTCGATAACAGTTGTCTTGCGGTTTTCCATCTGGTCGTTCAGTGCAGCAGTCAGAGCAGGACCAACATCTTCCAGCTTGTCTACGGTTACACCTTCAGCACCCATGGAGCGTGCGATTTCTGCGAAGCTTGGGTTTTCCAGCTCGCCTGCTACGAAGCGACGGTTGTAGAAATCAACCTGGTTCTTCTTCTCTGCGCCCCACTGACGGTTGTGGAATACGATAGA
>NZ_JBFGYC010000101.1:0-9246 GCF_041587635.1 Pontibacterium sp.
CAGCAGGTACGTAGTCGTAGCCCAGATCTTTTGCGACGGCTTCGTAGTTGATGGTGCCGCGGTGTACGTTCAGGCCATTTGCCAGATGTGCATCATCACGCAGTGCCTGTTTGTAACCTTTGTTCGCCAGTGCCAGCGCGAATGGCAGTGTTGCGTTGGTCAGTGCGAAGGTCGAGGTACGTGCTACGCCACCCGGCATGTTCGCTACGCAGTAGTGAACCACGTCTTCTACGATGTAGGTTGGTTCCTGATGCGTGGTTGCACGAGAGGTCTCGAAGCAGCCGCCCTGATCGATTGCAACGTCGACCAGTACCGCGCCGTCTTTCATCTTCGTCAGCATTTCACGCGTAACCAGCTTAGGTGCTGCTGCGCCCGGAATCAGTACTGCACCGATCACCAGATCAGCGGCAACCACTTCCTGCTCTACGCTTTCAGCGCTGGAGTACAGGGTTTTCAGCTGTGGGCCGTACAAAGCATCCAGTTCTTTCAGGCGTGGCAGGGAGCGATCCAGAATCGTAACGTCTGCGCCCATGCCCATGGCCATACGTGCAGCGTTGATACCTACAACACCACCGCCGATAACAACCACTTTCGCCGGTGCTACACCCGGTACGCCACCCAGCAGGGTGCCGAGGCCAGATTGTGCTTTCTCCAGAGAGTGTGCGCCTGCCTGAATCGCCATACGGCCAGCGACTTCACTCATTGGTGCCAGCAGAGGCAGACCACGGTTATCGTCAGTTACAGTTTCGTATGCGATGGCAACGGCATCGGATTCAACCAGCAGTTTTGTCTGTTCTGGGTCCGGAGCCAGGTGCAGGTAAGTGAACAGGATCTGTCCTGGGCGCAGCATGCGGCATTCGTTTGGCTGCGGCTCTTTTACCTTTACGATCATATCTGCGCTGGCAAAGATCTCTTTTGCTGTGTCGATCAGTTTGGCGCCTGCTGCTTCATACTGTTCGTTGGTCAGGCCGATAGCGGTACCGCCGTCACGCTGAACAATAACTTCATGGCCCGCAGCAACCAGCTCACGTACACCAGCAGGGGTCATACCAATACGGTATTCGTGGTTCTTAATCTCTTTAGGTACACCAATCAACATACGAAATCTCCGGAACTTTATTGCTTTTGTTTTTAGGAAGTAAATCTAGGTTATCACTGGTTGGTCGATTTATTTGTTTGAAGATTTTAATATGGCAGGAAATAATCTGGTAATGCTGCGCTTTATCCAGAGATATTAAAGGCGCAAAAAGTGTGCCTGATTGGTTAATAAATATACTGCTCTAAAGTCGTATACGCTGGATACCACCTAAGAGGGATTTTTCGCAATCGATCCGTTTTGTCCGCTTCTGAACGCTGCGATGCAGCATTCAGAGCCCGATGTTGTCGCGTGTGAACACACTATCTATAAGGGATGATTTCGGTGGACCGGTAATTCGGGGTGTGATCTCTGCGGTGTGTCACCTCACTGCAATCTGGATGTTGTAGCGTGGTTTGAACTGACAGCGCATTGGAGTGAAACATGGAGAAGAGGTTAGGCTCGGGTTCGGACGAAATGGTTAACCTCAAGAGGATTCTGAATGAGGATCTCCTTCATCCCCACTTTCAACCCATTGTGGATCTGCGGCGCAATGAAGTGATCGGATATGAAGCCCTGATTCGAGGACCTTCAGGTTCTGATCTTGAATATCCTGATGCGTTGTTCCGTGTGGCTATCAAGCAGGGGATGCAGAATGAGCTGGAACTTGCCTGTCGGCGGGTGACTCTGCAACGTTACGCAGAGCTTAGACCTGACGCTAAGTTGTTTCTGAACATCAGTGCTTCCCTTTTAAGCTCGACGGAACATCAGACCGGCTTCACCGAAGAGCTGTTGCGCGAGTTGGATATCCCGACCTGCGATATTGTTATCGAGATCTCAGAGCAGCATCCCTTTGATCACTATGGCCTGACCGCAGCAGCCGTGCAGCATTATCGCGATATGGGGTTTGCGATTGCGATTGATGATCTGGGCAGCGGTTACTCAGGCTTGAAGCTCTGGTCGGAGCTACGCCCGGAGTACGTCAAAATCGATAAGCACTTTGTCTCCAATATTGATCAGGATCCGGTGAAAAAGGAGTTTGTGCGCTCTATCTGTAATATCGCGCAAACGATGCGCTGTAACATCATTGCTGAAGGGATCGAACGCAGTAATGAGCTGAGAGCCTTGCAGCAACTGGGTGTGACGATTGGTCAGGGCTACTTGCTGGGCCGTCCCGGTGCGGTTCCCACTTTTGAGCCTGATACGTTTTTGCCGGATGCCAGTTATTGGGAGGCCAATGCTGAGAGCCCGCAAGACATCAGTGATACCGCATTTAGCTTATTGAAATCCTCCCCGACCCTCGCACCGGATGACAAAATAGGTTTTGTCAGTCAGCTGTTTCGACAGAATACAGAATTGACCACAATCCCGGTGCTGGTGGGTGGTAAACCGATCGGTGTGGTGCTGAAAAGCGAATTACTGGAGATGTTTTCATCGCAGTACGGGCGTGCCCTCTACGAGCACAAACCGGTGAGTAAGATGCTAAGTCAGAACGTGCTGGTAGTGGAAAGCACCACCACGCTGGCCCGCGTCTCTCAGATCGTGACCGATCAGGATGAGTTTGCGCTCAAGCAGGACATCATTATTACGCAGGAAGGCAGTTATCTGGGGATGGGCAGTGTGCGTGATCTGTTGAAGCGTATCACCGAGCTGAAGATCCGCAACGCGCGTTATGCAAATCCGTTGACGCTGCTGCCGGGCAATGTGCCGATCAACCGTGAGATCGATTTGATGCTGCGTCAGCTGATTGATTTCCGGGTGGCGTACTTTGATCTGAATAACTTTAAACCGTACAACGACTGTTATGGCTATTCAAAAGGGGATCAGGTGATTCGCTTGTTGGGTGAGCTGCTTAACCGACATGCCTCAGGCAACCATAACTTCGTTGGGCATATCGGCGGTGATGACTTCGTGGTGATCTATCGCGGTGATGGTTGGCAGGCGAGTTGCGAGCGCATCATTAAGGAGTTTGAGGATCTGGTGCGCTCTTTCTATTCGCCGCAGGATCTGCAGCGTAAAGGTATAGAAGCGCTGGATCGTCACGGTGAACCCCGTTTCTTCCCACTATTGGGGTTGGCGATAGGTGTGGTACACCCGGATGCGGGGCGTTGTGACTCACACAACGAGGTGGCGGAACTGGCGTCACAGGCCAAGAAAGAGGCAAAAGCGCTGCCGGGCAGTGCCATTTTTGTCTCGCGGCGGCGTGGCGGAGGTGACCTCCCTGAGCCGCTGTGTGAGTATGCCTTAGGGTAGGGGATAGCGTCCCTGCCTCAGTGGTTTTCTCTTTTGCCAAATGCCTCTGATATACGCATCGCGCCCACGGCCGTTAATACTGGGTGGGGGTGAGGTGCCAGCGCTAACACAATATCGATCGCCGGAAGGTCTGGCAGGTCGGTGCTTTCCAGAACCGTTAAATCCTTTGATACGGTTGAGCGTGCCAGTGCGCTGATGGCGATCCCCTTAAGTAGCAATCCCTTCAGGGCGGTGGCGCTGGAGGAGGTGGCGATCAGCTGATAGGCGCGGTTTTGCTTTTCCAGTGCATCAACGGCGGTACTGTGAAATTTGCAGTCAGCGTCGTAGAGTACCAGCGGCAGTACATCCCGTTCTATCAGCTCTGGGTATCCGCCGTGGGTCCAGACACCTTTATCATGTACCAGCAGATAACCTTCATCCTTTTCCGGTGCGCGGGTCAGAATTGCCGCGTGAATCTCGCCACGATCCAACAGCGCGCGCAGGCGGGTGCTGCTGGCGCAGAGGATACTGATCTCCTGTTGCGGATGGGTTTCCAGCAGGAGGGCGATCAGTGTGGGCAGTACGGAATCAGCATAGTCATCGGGGCAGCCCAATATCAGTGGCGGATGGTCGCTGCGGTGTTTAAGGTCGCTCAGCGCCTGATCGTGGATTGCCAATAACCGGCGGGCGTAGCTGGTCAGTTTACGGCCATGCTCGGTCAGGCCCAGATTGCGGCCCTCTTTGATGAACAGCTCCTTGCCGGTTGCTTCCTCCAGCTTTTTCATCTGCATACTGATCGCACTTTGGGTCCGGTGGATCTGCTTCGCGGCGCGGGTAAAGCTGCCGGTATCCACAAAAGCGATAAAACTGCGCAGTGCTTCAATATCCATCGTTTGTCCCTTGGTATCCATGTCGGTGGCGATGATTGCCCGTGTTGTCGCGGGTGCCGTGGCGAGGGTGTCATCCGCTGAAGGTCGTGCGCTGAGTTATAGCCGAATTGAAGGAGGGGAGCAATCACACCCGAATTGTTGTCATTATGTGGTTCGGATGTGGTTAGAGAGTGCAGAGATGATGGCTGACGGTGTTCAAGAACCGCCACAACGGGATATATTACCCGCTCTCGATAGTGATCAAATCCAGTATTTTCGATACAGGGGTATCCGTTGGATATCCGTGATGGGCTCAGTAATAAAGGTAGAGTGATGCACGAACAGGTTCAGGAATATTACGGTGAGGTACTGCAGGGCAGTGATGATCTGCAAACAAACGCCTGCTGCACAGATGATTCAATGCCACGCTTTGTTAAAAATGCCTTGGCGAAGGTGCACGATGAGGTCATGGCGCGTTATTACGGCTGCGGTCTGGTCGCACCGGAGCAGCTGAAGGGCTGTGCGATTCTTGATCTTGGCAGCGGCAGTGGCCGTGATTGTTATGTGTTGTCGCAGTTTGTGGGCGAGTCGGGTCGTGTGGTCGGTGTTGATATGACCGATGCGCAGCTGGAGGTAGCCAACCGTCATCTGGCCTACCATCAGGACGCCTTCGGTTACACTACGGGCAACGTTGAATTCCGCAAAGGTTATATTGAAAAGCTGGATGAACTGGACCTGCCGGATAACAGCTTCGACGTGATCGTCTCCAACTGTGTGATCAACCTGAGCCCGGACAAGGAAGCGGTGTTTCGTGAAGCCTATCGGTTGCTGAAGCCGGGTGGTGAGTTGTATTTCTCTGATGTTTACGCGGATCGTCGCGTGCCGACATCACTCAAATCCGATCCTGAACTCTATGGTGAATGCCTCTCCGGTGCGCTGTACTGGAACGATTTCCTGCGTCTGGCGAAGAAAGCGGGTTTTGCCGATCCACGTCTAGTGGAAGATCGCCCGATCACCATCGACAATGAGCGCATCGAGCAGAAGATCGGCCATATCGGCTTTTACTCTGCCACCTACCGTCTGTTCAAAATAGCGGAGCTGGAAGACGCTTGTGAAGATTACGGTCAGGCCGTGGTCTACAAAGGCACCATCGAGCATATGCCAGAGGTGTTCGAGCTGGATGCGCATCATCGTATCCAAAAGGGTAAGGTGTTTCCGGTGTGCGGCAATACCTGGCTAATGCTGCACGACACCCGTTTCCAGGAACACTTTGATTACATCGGCAACTGGGATAACCACTACGGTATCTTTGATGGTTGCGGCACCCTGATGCCATTCGAAACAGACACACAGAGTGACAGCAGTGGCGGTGGTTGCTGCTGATCCATCAGCGTTGCGAATAGGTGGCATCAATACTATTCGTTAGTTTTTGTAACGGCGAACGGTAAGAATACCTGCACTTTCAACGGAAGCAGGTACTCACTCATGGAACTGATTGTTGGTAACAAAAACTACTCCTCATGGTCGTTGCGCGGCTGGCTGATGCTGGCCGCATTTGATCTCGACTTCAAAGACACCCGCCTGCTGCTGCATACCGAAACGTTTTACCGCGAGCTGGAAAAGCTGGGTGTGGCAGGCAAAGTGCCGGTGCTGCTGGACGGCGATGTGACCGTATGGGACTCATTGGCGATCTGCGAATACGTCAGCGAAACTTATCTGGATGGCCGCGGCTGGCCTGTGGATAAAGCCGACCGTGCCGAGGCGCGCGCTGTGGCGAACGAGATGCACTCCGGCTTTATGGCGTTACGCAGCGAGATGCCGATGAACTGCCGAGCGAAACGCCGGATCGAGCCGTCAGCGGCCGCGATGCAGGATGTGGCACGGATTGACGTGATCTGGTCGGGCTTGCTTGCACGCTTCGCCGATCAAGGCCCTTGGCTGTTTGGCGAATTCAGTATCGCCGATGTGATGTTTGCCCCGGTGGCGTCCCGCTTTGACACCTATGGTATTGAGGTGTCTGATCTGAGTCGTGCTTATATAGCAACGGTGCTGAATCACCGTGCGATGCAGGAGTGGATTGATGCAGGTAAACGAGAAACCGAGATCGTTGAATCGGATGAGGTGGGGATAGACGTCTAGCTCTTGCTGGTTGGCTAGGTTGGTGTTGGGAGTCGCTTTGCTCATCCCAACCTACCTGTGCAGCTTTGCACTCAGCGAGTGCTGAGGCGATTCTGGTTCCCACGGTCCCCCGCAGGCATCCATAGAGAGGTTTAGGTTTGCTGCGGTGAGGATTCCGGCTTTGGTCTGCATTCCCACGCAGGAGCGTGGGAACGAGATTGCGATGTGAGTATTTCTGGTTCCCACAGTCCCCCGTGGGAATCCATACAGTGGCTTACGTTACTCGCGAGTTTGGCGGTGTGCAAAGATACAGGTATGGGGGCGATATGCACCTCAGGGGTTAGCAAACGCTTGCCAACACTTTCATCAAACCATGTTCTTTTAGCCTAACCGCTTCCTCTTCTGACCGTACCAGCAAGGCACCGACAAAGGCCAGCGAGTTAAACGAGATCCCTTCAAACGACTCCTCACTGCGCGGGACCATCAGCATCCACTTGCGGGTGATCAGTAGGTTGTAAGCGGAGGTGGTTTGCAGGCCGTCGTCTTTTATTCCCAGTTCTTCGCGCAGCTGATTGTAGGTGTTTTTCAGGGCATCGGCTGCACGGGCCGGATCATTGAACAATCCTTCCGGCAGTTGCATCCCCGAATGAGGGAAACCAAGTTCTACACGGCTGTTGGGATGTCCCGATTTCAGCTGATTCAGGCTGTCGGAGAAGGGCAGTTCCTGACAGGCGGTCATGGGTAAAGGGATCAGTTGAAGGTGTTTGTGCGGTTGGCTGGCACCGGCGATTTTACCGCCGTTGTAAAAGGCCAGTCCGTCGATCTCCTGCATCACCTGCGCCAGTGCATGAAAATCCCGCTGTTTGATCTTATCTTGCTGAGATTCCATTTCTCGGGTGACGATCAGCAGGTGGTGATCGACGACGTTAAATTTGTTTAGCAAGCAGATATGATCATCGCCTAGATCGCGTACATACAGGGCTTCTTCATAGGGTTTAAAGGGATTACGGCGGGTATCTCCCGCTTTCTTTAAGCGTTGTGCCGCATCTTCTTTGCGTTTCAGATTGGAGAGGGTGCGCAGTAAAAAGCTTTGCCCGGCATCCGTGACATGTTCATAGGCTGTGTCGATGGATTGCAATGCACCACTGGCAAGCGCGCCCTGAGTGACTCGTTCTACATCCTGCATCAGTGTGGCTGCTGAATTGTTCATCTGTATTTCCCTGTTATCCCTGCATATCACTGTCGGTTATTCTAATCTGAAAACCATGAGTATTAGTACGCAATATCTACGTATTACTACCTAGAATGGATCGCAGCTGATGGAATTTTGCCCAGCTGTCAGGCACGATGAATTCAATTTGGAATTATCATTCTCCTATGTCACTCAAGTCCAAAATACTCCTGTTGGCGCTGCTGCCGCTAATTCTGATGACCGCCGCAATTACGCTGATCAGTCAACGGCAAGCCCATGACCTGTCTGAACAGGAGATCAGTACCTTTGAAGAGCAGTTGCTGGCGGCCAAGCGCAACGAGTTGCAAAACTATCTCAGCCTGGCGATGACCTCTATTGCTCATATTGTTGCGGATTATGAGCCGGGTGATATGGCGGCGGAGTCCGAAATTAAGCGTATTCTGCACAGTCTGACCTACGGTGATGACGGTTACTTTTTTGCCTACGATCAGCAAGGTATCAATCTGGTCCATCCCAAGCAGCCGGAGCTGGTGGGTGATAACCTGATTAACCTACAGGATCAACGCGGCAATTTTGTGATACGAGAGTTACTGCAAAAGGCACAAGACGGTGGCGGGTATTTTCGTTACCACTGGCGTAAACCCTCAAAAGGCGGGCTGGAAGACAAGCTCAGTTATGTGGTGAATATTCCTAAGCTGAACTGGATGATGGGTACCGGTCTGTATGTCGACGATATCGCAGAAGAGGTGGCTAAGACGCGGGGTCTGGTCGACCGGAATATCCGCAATACCTTTTTCACTGTGCTGATGATTCTGGCAGGGACGGTGATCATTATTATTTTGATCGGTGTGGCGATTAACGTGCATGCGGGTCAGTTGGCGGACAAGCGTTTACGCGCGATTATCCACAAGTACGTGCAGTTTCAGGTGAATCAGCGACGCAACTTCGCCCGTGAGCTGCACGACGGGATTAATCAGCTGATGGTGTCGGTGAAGTTTCGGATTGAGTTGGGCCGTGATCGATTAGAGTCTGACCCGGCGAGCGCGAAGGAAAACCTGGATAAAGCCGGTGATGTGTTAAATCAGGCGATTCAGGAAGTCCGGCAGATCTCCCACGACCTGCGGCCAAGCCTTTTGGATGATCTGGGTCTGAAGGCGGCGCTGGTGAGTATGCTGGATGATTTTGCTGAACGCACCGGCATCCATAACAATATTCGTTTAGAGTTGCCTGAGCATCGACTGCCCGATGATATTGAGATCACCCTGTACCGTATCGTGCAGGAAGCGATTACCAATGTAGAGCGTCATGCTCAAGCCACTGAAGTTGTCCTCAGAATCTGGCCGCAGGACAATACCCTGCGGATTGATCTTAAAGATAACGGTTGTGGTTTTGCCTTGCCAAACCGCTCACAGCACGAAGGGATCGGTCTGATGAATATGCGCGAAAGGGCCGAATTGCTGGGCGGTAGTTTTGAGATTCGCAGTCGTCCCTCCATGGGCACCCGCGTGCGTGCTATGTTTAGGCTGGAACCTGTAACCTGATCCCAATTTAAGAAGAGAACCTTATGCCTCACATCGGAACCCAGGACAATCCGGCAGTCAGCACCATCCGTATCTTGCTGGTGGATGATCATCCGTTAGTGTTGGAAGGGATCAGTGCCCGGCTGGAAAGCGAACCCGGTATTGAGGTGATTGGGCAGGCCAACAATGGGCAGCAGGCGCTGGAAAAGGCAGCCGAACTCAAACCCGATGTGGTGTTGA
>NZ_JBFGYC010000102.1:0-9232 GCF_041587635.1 Pontibacterium sp.
GTGAGGTTTGGAAATGACCAGAAGTTAAGCCTTCCAGAAGCATTTCTTTTGCTTCGGTATTTCCAATATTTTGAATTGGTACAGCTCTCATCAACTTTGCGTAATTAGAGAGATTTTTTATTTCTCTGTATGACTTCCAACCTAAGTCATTCTTTGAACTGCTCATTTGTAGAGGACTAGGAATGTCTACTATAGCGTCTTTGACAGTTGTGATTTGGGCATTGCTTACTTGAAAGTCCCTGTTGGACAAAGGCTCAATGAACTTAGGGTCATATCCTACAACGATAACGCGTAAGCGCTTTGTGGGTGCTCCATATAGAGAAGCATCGATAACTATTGGTTCAAGTACGGTATACCTTGAATCAACGCTATCTATTGCTTCATGCAACCCTTGGATGTTCTTTTGATCAAGTAAACCTTCGACATTTTCCATCACAAAGAATTTGGGTTGGAGAATGTTAATATTTCTAAAAAAGTGGGCAAGCAATGATCTGCGAGGATCATTCACATTGCCAGAGCCCATACGGCTAAATCCTTGGCATGGAGGACCACCTATTACGCCATCAATTTCTTGATTATGTGTAATTAGCTTCCATGCGTCCTTGTCTAGAAGCGATAGATCACCATTAATCACATGGGTGTTAGGGAAGTTGAATTTGTAAGCTGATTGTAAGGTTTGATCGATATCCACTGCAGCGAGGGTGTCAAATCCTGCCAGTTCAGCTCCGAGCCCAAAGCCACCGCAGCCGCAGAACAGATCGATTATCTTAGGACGGTGATTCATATATTGCTTTTGCCATTCCGTTAACAAGACTTTGCCATTAGATCTTTAATAATCTCATATTAGGCAAGCTTTCACTATAACTTGTAGATGTTCGTTATATAGCTGGTAAGGCTTATTGTAGTGGACAACTAATCTCGGACAGCAGTTTGAATTTTCTGCTGCCTTTGCAGGCGGTCGGCCATTGTTATATTGATGAGGCCTTGTCCCTTAGGTATTCACCAATATCTCTCTTGGCATATGCCAATAAAGCGTAACCGATTGTTGGTTGCCACTCTGTTTTCAGGTTTCAGAGAAGCCTTTCCATTGGTGCATTGCGATTTACTGACTTGATAGGTGTCTTGTTAAGCCGTGCTTCTTTTTTCGATGCTTAGCGCGACGATTACTTCTGTGTAGATGATTACACTAATATTTTGTCTAAGCAGGAGTAAAGTAATGTCAGTATTGAATTCTATTTTAGGAACGCTTTCTGGGTTCATTCGAGCAGTACTAACGCTGCATTAGAAAAAGGGCATGTTTGCTTGTGCATGGGGTATTCTGAGCGGAAATATCACCCTGCTACATGGCGTATATAGCTTGGTTATTGTGGTACTAAATTGTTTTTCGATTACGCTTATGTTTGAAATCTGCGTAAGGCATGATTTTGAATAGTCTTACTGTAAGTGACATTTTTATCCTTGGGTTTGGCCAGTACTGATGCTGGAGCATGTGCGACTAAGGCAACTGGGTTAAGCCATCTGCTCCAGTGCCGTGGATGTAACGATTTTGTCGAGGTGTTCGAGTTCAGCGAGCTGCTGGCGCACCTGCATCAGGCGCTCCATTGAGCGGGCTTCGACATAGACCAGTACGTCCGTCGCGCCGCTGAGTGCGTGTGCCTGACGAATCTCACTGATGGTCTGAATACTTTCCTTCACCGCTTTCAGGTTGAAGGGTCTGAAGGTCATTTCAAAATAAGCGCAGACTTTTTGCTGCTGTGCCTGATCACCTACCTCAATCGTGTAACGCTGAATGACACCCAGATCTTCCAGCTTTCTGATACGTTCATTCACGGCGGTACGGGACAGGCCTATCACCTCTCCGATAGCCGTCACCGACTGACGCGCATTTTGTGTCAGCAGGTTGAGGATTTCACGATCAAATTTGTCCATTGAGATCTTTATTTTCCTAATGGTGTTTGGGGCTATTAACGTTCGTTCCGACGATACGTTTGTGTAGCCATCAGATTGACCAAAATCCCGTCGCTATGTCGGGTTGTATGGTGGATATGGCAGCAGTAGGGAGCCCCTGAAGCCGGTAAGCTAATTCTGTCGATATGCCATGCATTCTGTCAATTATACCGCTTCAGAGGATTAGAAAATGACCGTGCCACTCGGTGATCATATTCATTATCAAGACCATCAATTACACATTGAATCGCTACCGCTTTCAATGATCGCTGATCGTATCGGCACACCCTTCTATTGTTATTCAGAAGCTAAATTCCTTCAGAATATCCATTGTTGCCAGGCGGCTTTCCAGCGTTTTGACATTGCCATTCACTATGCGATGAAGGCCAATAGTAACCTGAGTATTCTGCGCTTGGTGCAGCAAGCCGGGTTGGGTGTTGATCTGGTTTCCGGGGGGGAAATCTTACGCGCACACACTGCCGGCTTTGCGCCAGAGCGGATGATTTTCTCTGGCGTCGGCAAAACCAGACAAGAGTTGTGTACGGCGATTGAGTCCGGTGTGGGTCAGATTAACGTCGAATCTCGGGAAGAGTTGGCGCTGTTAGCCTCGCTGTCAGAGCAGCTTAGTCGGCCGGTGTCTGTCGCATTACGTGTGAATCCGGATGTGTCTGTGGACACCCACAGGCACATCACCACCGGTAGCAAAGGCAATAAGTTCGGTTTGAGCATGGAGCAGGTTGCACCTCTGTATCAAAGGTATGCCGATCATCCGCATCTGCATATAACGGGTTTGGCTATGCATATTGGCTCTCAGATCTGTTCGGTGGAACCGTATAAAAATGCGATCCATAAGCTACTGGAGCTTGTCGAGGTGATTGAAGCTGACGGGCATAAGGTTGAGGTGCTCGACCTGGGTGGTGGTTTTGGTATCAATTACGGCGACGATCAGAGCTTGGATTTTGAGGTCATCGCGCAGACGATTGCAACAAGTGTTGCTGGGTTTGAAGGACGTGTGTGTGTTGAGCCGGGTCGGTCACTGGTGGGTGATGCCGGTATTCTGGTGTCTGAAGTCAGTTACGTAAAAGAAGCTGATCCCTGCCCTTTTGTGATTCTTGATGCCGCGATGAATGACCTGATGCGCCCGGCGCTTTATCAGGCCGATCACCCAATTGTTCCCCTACAGCCGAATCTGTCGAATGCCGTACGTCGCTATGATGTCGTGGGACCGGTCTGTGAATCCACCGATACCTTTGCGCGAGACTATCCGATGGATGCAGAGCTGGCCGCAGGAGACAGGGTCGCGTTTCTCTGCACAGGCGCGTATTGTGCGGTGATGAGTTCTGCGTATAACAGTCGTAGCATCATTCCAGAGGTGCTTGTGAGCGGGTCAGAAGTTCGCTTGATCAGGCAGGCAGTGACGCCGTCTATGTTGCTTGAATACGAATCACAGGCAGACGCATTGGACGGATTGGGTGATTGATACGGGAGCGACTTTGGTTTGCTTAAGCAGTGTTGCCTCTTTCTCGGCTTCTTAAAAGGCAAGTTTTTGAGATGTTTCACGTGAAACATATTTCTGGACGGGACGGTACAGATACAAAAAAGCCGGGTCAATGAACCCGGCTTTTAGATGTAGATAGGTTTGGCAGGGTGATTAGCTCAGGACAGAGATGTCCGCTACGCCCAGGAACAAGCTACGCAGGTTACTTAGCAGAACCAGACGATTGTTGCGTACAGCTTCGTCGTCAGCCATGACCATTACTTCATCGAAGAATCGGTCAACACTACCCCGTAGTCCTGCAAGCACCTCAAGGGCTGCTTGATAATCGCCGGTGTCGAACAGTGGCTGGATGCGTTCTGAAAGAACAGCCAGTTCGGTTGCCAGTACTTTCTCAGCGTCGTCTTGCAGCAGGTCGTTATCAACCGATCCGGATACTGCACCACCCTGTTTGTTAAGGATGTTGGAAACACGTTTATTGGCGGCTGCCAGTGCTTCGGCTTCGGTCAGAGAACGGAAGTGATTAACTGCTTTAACGCGGGTATCGAAGTCCAGTGGTTTGGTCGGCTTAACCGCCAGTACCGCCAGGAATACATCGACGGAGATACCTTCGTCTTCGTACCATGCGCGGAAGCGATCCAGCATGAAGTCCAGAACTTTGTCTTCCAGTCCGTCTCGCGCTGGCAGGTCTCCATGGCTGTCTGCTGCTACAGCGATCAGCTCACGCAGGTCCAGATCCAGGTTACGCTCGACCATAATACGCAGCACACCCAGAGCGGCACGGCGCAGTGCGAACGGATCTTTGGAACCGGTCGGTGGCTGATTGATGCCGAACAGGCCGGTCAGCGTGTCTAGGCGGTCAGCGATCGCTACTGCGATACCTGCGGCAGATTCCGGCAGCTCATCACCCGCGAAGCGAGGCATGTACTGTTCGTTCATCGCCAGCGCAACGTCGTTGTCTTCACCGTCGTGCAGCGCATAGTGATAACCCATCAGACCCTGTAGGTCGGTGAATTCGTACACCATGTCGGACATCAGATCGGTCTTGGCCAGCATCGCAGCGCGGGCTGCCTGCTCAGTGTTGTTGCCAAGGTCTGTCGCAATACGCTGTGCGATAGTCGCGATACGCTCAGCCTTCGCGTGCAAGGTTCCCAGGTCTTTCTGGAAGACGATGGTCTTCAGGTCGTCAATGCGTGATTCCAGTGACTTCTTCTTGTCTGTTTCAAAGAAGAACGCTGCATCGGACAGGCGTGGGCGAATAACCTTTTCGTTTCCTTCGATCACCTGCTGCGGATCTTTAGACACGATGTTGCAGATGGTGGTGAAGTTCGGCATCAGGTTGCCGTCTTTGTCTTCATGGTGGAAGTACTTCTGGTGCTCCTTCATGGAGGAGATCAGTGCCTGAGCTGGCACGTCCAGGAAGCGCTCTTCAAAACGACCGGTCAAGGCCACCGGCCATTCATTCAGTGCGGTTACTTCGTGCAGCAGGTCTTCATCGATCTGTGCAACCCCACCGAGCTTCTCACCTTCTTTAATTACCTGGGCGCGAATATCTTCAAGACGGCTGTCATAGTCGGCAACCACTTTGCCGGTTTCTTTCAGCGTGTCAGCATATTCTGCTGCCGTCATCAGCTCGATTTGATTGTTGTAGTGGAAACGGTGACCGCGTGTTTTGCGACCGGACTTAACACCCAGCATTTCGCAATCGATCACTTCGTCGCCGAAAATCATCACCAGCCACTGAACCGGGCGGACGAACTCAATACGTGATGCACCCCAGCGCATACGCTTAGGCACAGGAAGTTTGTTGAGTGCGTTTTGCATAACGGACGCGAGTTCATGTTGCAGCGGCTTGGCTTCAGTCTGCTGGCGGAAACACATTTTGCCGTCGATCTCTTCCAGAGAAGATACGTCGGTTCCACATTTACGCGCGAAGCCTTCCAGCGCTTTGCTTGGATTACCTTCACCATCATATGCGATACGTGATGGTGGGCCCTGCATCAGGAATTCACTGGCAGGCACTTCGGTCACGAGGTTTTCGATCAGCAGCGCTAGACGTCTTGGTGCCGCATAGCTTTTGATAGTCGAATCTTTCAGCAGTGCCGCCGCGTCTTTACCCAGCACGTCTTTGATGCCTGCAAGCGCATCAGCTTCCAGTGCCTTAGACAGGTTTTTCAGTGCTTTAGGTGGTAACTCTTCGGTGCCAAGCTCGAACAGAAAATCTTGTGTAGCCATTACTTTTTCTCCTCGCTTGCAGCCATTACTTCCTGGCGCAACGCTTCAGTCGCAAGCGGGAAGCCGAGGGCTTTACGGGCATCAAAATAAGCGTGTGCAACTTTACGGGCCAGTGTGCGTACGCGCAGGATATAACGCTGACGCTCGGTCACAGAGATCGCGTGACGTGCATCCAGCAGGTTAAAGGTATGGGACGCTTTCAGTACCTGTTCGTAAGCAGGCAGTGGCAGAGGGGTTTCCAGTGCCAGCAGTTTCTCACACTCAGACTCATAGTGGTCAAAGTTGCGGAACAGCATCGGGACATCAGCGTGTTCGAAGTTGTAGGTGGACTGCTCTACTTCGTTCTGGTGGAACACGTCGCCGTAGGTCACAACAGTGCCGTCGGGTGCTTTGGTCCAGATCAGATCGTAAACGCTATCAACGTTCTGCAAGTACATTGCAATACGTTCAAGACCGTAGGTGATCTCACCGGTTACCGGGTAACATTCCAGACCACCCGCCTGTTGGAAGTAAGTGAACTGTGTCACTTCCATACCGTTCAGCCACACTTCCCAGCCTAGGCCCCAAGCGCCCAGCGTTGGTGATTCCCAGTTGTCTTCTACGAAGCGAACGTCGTGAACATTCAGATCAACACCCATACGCTCCAAAGAGCCCAGGTAAAGTTCCTGCAGGTTAGCCGGTGACGGCTTCATCACAACCTGAAACTGGTAGTAGTGTTGCAGACGGTTAGGGTTCTCGCCGTAACGGCCATCGGTTGGACGACGGCTTGGCTGCACGTAGGCAGAGTTCCAGCTTTCTGGTCCGATAGAGCGCAGGAAGGTGGCAGGATGGAATGTCCCTGCGCCCACTTCCATGTCCAGCGGCTGAACGATTACACAGCCGTGTTCTGCCCAATATTCTTGCAGGGCGAGAATCAACCCCTGAAATGTACTTACGTCTGAGGTAACCTGGTCAGTCACGTAATTCACCATAACTATAAATTTGGCCCGAAAATAAGGCGGAAATTATACACCAAAATAGGTGTACGCAGTGTAGTCAGGTGCAGGTGTGACTGGGCGAAAGGTAGAAGTTGTGCATTAAATGAAGGGTAAATGTGAAATGTTTCACGTGGAACATTAAAAAAGCCGCCCGAATTGGGGCGGCTTTGTCAGTGCGATAGGAAACTTAAAAGTAACGCTCGACGGTGAATTGCAGGTGGTCATCCTTGTCCAAAGCCGAAGCAAGGTCTCTGGAATCTTCGGCACTGAAAAACCGTCCGTCGATGCTAACCTTCCAATTGTCGCCGTAGCGACGGCTGGCTTCGATGATCAGACTCTGGCTGTCAAAGTCCAGATCATGGCCAATGCCGGC
The DNA here is from genome assembly GCF_041587635.1 of Pontibacterium sp. Classification (NCBI taxonomy): domain Bacteria; kingdom Pseudomonadati; phylum Pseudomonadota; class Gammaproteobacteria; order Oceanospirillales; family Oceanospirillaceae; genus Pontibacterium; species Pontibacterium sp. The sequence goes on from NZ_JBFGYC010000102.1 coordinate 7,028, forward strand.
TAAGAGTTCGGTACTGGATGCATCGTTGAGGGTGATTCGGCCACCAAAGAACAGATCGTTCTGGACGTTAGAACTGGCATCCTCTCCCCTTTCATCCCAGCCATATTCAAGCAGAACACCGAGATCGGCGCTGCTGTCCTGAATGCCATAGAAGGTATATTCAAAACCAGCCTGTGCCGCGAAGTAGTCCTCTTTCTCAGTATCGCGCCAGATGGTTTCGACCTTCCACAGCCAGCTGTCGATGGTCGCTTGCAGATCAAAACCCAACTGATCCATCTGCACATAACGAGGCACCAGAACGGTGTTGCCCGACTGGGTACGAACACTCAACTCAGGATCACGGTTGGTCCCGTGGAACCAATATGCACCCAGATCGAAATCGCCCAAGGTATGGCTCCAACGGATGGCGGTATCCAGGTGTTTCTCCTCGGCGCTGGATTCATATTCAGCGCTGTCGGTATCAACAACCAGTCCGCCGCGTAAACGCCCCTCTGTACCGGTGAAGGTTCGCTCACGAAAACCAGGGAGCAGGAACAGGTCAACGATACCCCAGTCTCTTACCAGGGATAGATTGACCATGGGTTGCCCCAGCTTGTCCTCACCGTCGAAGTCATCGACACCGTCAGTTTGGTTGATCACGTCGACCAGATGCTGAAACTCGGTGACACCCCAAAAGACCTTGCGGATACCGGTGCGTAGTTCCCACTCTTCGCCCACATGAACCCAACTTAGTTCACGAATATCAGCGTGTGTCCGTTCGCTGTCGTTCTCGTCTACGCGCAGATAAGGGGCAAAGGTCAGGCTGTCGTCACCATCATTCCACTCCCAAAAAAGCTCGGGCTCAACGTAGAAGGACAGATTGGAGTCGTGATCCTGCCCGGAAAACTGAGCATCCTGAGTAAAACCACGTAGCTCTGCAGCGACTTTGCCGGACGCTTCAAAGTAGGTTTCGGCCTGCACCGGCAGAGCTGCGAGCAGCCCCGCGGTGAGTCCTGTTTTGAAAAGCGTTGAGGGTTTACGCATGACTTAACGTGCTCGTTTCAGTGAGTTCTTGTTGAAGTCTTTGTCTGATAATCCGGTTTTGAACTGGTAGCTTTTCCAGCTCAGGTCGGTGCTTTTACCGGTCTGGTGGTTGACCATTTTCATCAGATCGGCACGCCAGTGTTTACCCAGATACTGCTGGTAATCATGATAAGTCAGTGTTTTCAGTGGTGAGTTTTTGCGGTCGAAGAAATCAATTTTCCAGACGCGGTATTCAGATTGATCCAGCCAGACCAGACGACGGGTATAGCCAGAGTTTTTATCAACCGGGTACTGTTCAACGACAAAACAGGTGCCGCCTTCGCACGCTTCATCACGCAGGTATTTGTAGCTGTATTTCTCGACCTCAAACGAAGACAGGTCCTCGTAGGCAAATTCAGACCCCATAAACGGGCCGGACTTATTACGTGAGGCAATACGCTTTACACGTTTCAGCGCAGGCAGATACAGCCACTGGTCATCAGCACCCACCGGGTGAGAGAAACTCAGGAATGCGGTGCCTTTCACATCGCGAGGTTTGTCGAACACCGACAAGCTTTTGTCTCCATCATCATTGATTTCCAATGACTTCATACGGATTTCGCGGATGCTCTCCTGGCCCTGTTTATTACGCAGGACCATGTTCATTTCGGCCTGCATATCCTGCCAGCCAAGGTCACGTTTCTTCGATTCAACAGAGATCGCCATGCCCTTCTCTTCCGGCGTTTCGGCCAGTGCCACCATCGGGGCAGAGACCAGCGCCGCGATCAAAACTGACTTAAGCGGGTTGATTAGCAGGTTCATGGGTATCTCCTTTGTTTTCAATATTGTTGCTAGAGTCAGCATCGTTGTCTTCGGTGGTGTCGGTAACTTTGTCGCTGTTATCGAGCTTCATCAACAGCGGTGGCAAGAACAGGAAGTCGACAATCAGTGCGATCAAAATCGTCAGTGCTGTCAGCAGGCCCATGTCCGCATTGAGCTTGAAGCTGGATTGCGCCAGTACCATAAAGCCAGCGACCAACACCAGTGTGGTGACCCACAGAGCTCGACCAACGCTCGCAAATGCGTAACGGACCGCATCTTGACTGTCTTTACCGCGTTCACGGCGTGCGTACAGATATTTGCTGAGGAAATGGACGGTGTCATCCACCACAAAACCCAGTGTCATACCGGCAACGTCAGACA
>NZ_JBFGYC010000103.1:0-9165 GCF_041587635.1 Pontibacterium sp.
CAGATATTCATGGAACACTCCCGAGGCTCTATACATCAGCCTTGGCTTAAAAAGCTCCGGCTAGCCCGCGACAGAAGACAGAGCGGGCACCGGAGGGAAGAGAAAACGCAATAGCGTCGATGTGTTTACTTCAGGAAGCCCAGCTCACGCATCAGTGCGCCGACTTCGGTTTCTTGCTGTTCGAGGAAGCTGACAAACTCTGCATCCGGTTTGAAGATCTCAGTCCAGCCGTTGCGCGAGCGTACGGATTCCCACTCATCGGTTGCGTACATCTTCTTCAAAACCTCGACGTATTCCGCTTTGTCGGCATCAGAAACACCCGGAGCCGCAAAGAAACCACGCCAGTTGACGAAGGTTGCGTCGTAGCCAAGCTCTTTCAGCGTAGGTACTTCAGGAGCCGCATCGGAACGGTTGTTACCGGTCATAACCAGAATGCGCACTTCGCCTGCCTCTGCCAGTGCCAGTGCTTCGCTGAAACCGGTGGAAAGCAGCTCGGTTTCACCGGAAAGCAGGCCCGCCATCGCTTCGCCGCCTGCATCGTAAGCCACGTAGCGGACCTGACGTGGATTGCCGCCTGCGGCTTTGAAGGCCATGGCTGCGACCAGATGATCCATGCTGCCGCGGGCGGAACCGCCGGAGATTTTGACTTTGCGTGGGTTCTCACGGTAATCCGCAACCACTTGCTCAAAGCTGGTGTAGGGAGAGTCTTTCTTGACGACAAACGCGCCAAAATCACCGATGGTTGCTGCAATCGGTGTCAGATCACGGAACGACTGTGGGAATACCTTAGACAGAGAGCGGATCACGATAGGGGTAGAGTTCACCATGAGCGTGTCTTTTTTCTGTGCAGCCGTTTCGATCAGGTGGGCAATCGCTTTACCGCCACCACCACCGGACATGTTTTCGTAAGAGACGGTGTCGACCAGACCTGATTTAGACAGGGCTTCGCCGGTACCACGTGCTGTACCGTCCCAGCCACCCCCTGCGCCGCCGGGGATCAGAAAGTGAACATTGTCCATCGCAGATGCGCTGAACGAAGCACCGGCAGTCAGGCAGGTGGTCAGCACGGCAGCGATCAACGTTGAACGTTTACGGAACTGGGGTTTGTTAAACATGGGACACAGACCTCGTTGTTGTTTTTGTGTATGCCCCTAAGTTAGATCTGCGTGATTTTTTTAAACAGCTTGTGGTCTTAATGGCTTTTTAAAACCTAAAAGCCATTTTGTTCATATTGTTTACGGGTGTTTGAAAAGTGAATTGGCTAAGCTCAGACATATATAACGCGGCAATCTAATAAGCATGACGATACTCAATCGCTTAAAACTCAAAAGCCGGATGATTCTGATTCTGGGACTGATGGCACTGGTACAGACGGGCCTTATTGGCCTCTTTGCACTGCATTACCTGCAGCAGTCCCTTGATGAGCAGATCGGTCAGCGGGCATTACATGTGGCGAAAACCATCGCCGCCATGCCGTCTGTCGTTGAAGCAGTGGAGGGCGGTGATATCCGCTATCTGCAGCCGATCAGTTTGCTGCTGGCAGAAAAGACGCAGGCACGATTTGTGGTGATCGGTAATATCAATGGGATCCGTTTAGCCCACCCTAATCCGTACAAAATCGGTCAGTCTATGGCGGATGATGAGGGAGATGACAGTGCAGAAGCGCTGGTGCACGGTAAGGGATATATCTCCAAAGCCCTAGGGAGCCTCGGTTGGTCGATGCGCGGTAAAGCGCCGATCTACAGTGAGGACGGTCATAAAGTGGTCGGGGTCATTTCGGTGGGATATGACCTCAATCGGGTCGCGGAAATTATCCAGCGTTATCGTCTGACGCTGATCTTAGTGATTATCGGGTCGTTTGTGCTGAGTGCCTTGATTGCGGTGTGGTTTGCCAATCACTTTAAACAGGCGATTTTTGGTCTGGAACCGGAGCAGATCGCGCGCCTGTTTGAAGAACAAAAAGCCACCTTGGGTTCGGTGCGTGAAGGCATTATCGCGATCAATGCGGAGGGTAAGGTCACCACCTTTAATCCTGCGGCAGTTGAAACGCTGGGCTTACCAGAAGGCACCCAACTCAGCGGTAAAAACATCAAGGATGTGATTCCTGACAGTTCGTTGCTGGATGTATTAAAAAGCGGGATACCGCAGTATGACCGCGAGCTTTGGCTGAATGACCATACCTTTGTCGCCAACCGGTTGCCGATGAAGCAGGGCGATAAAATCACCGGTGTGGTGTCCAGCTTCCGGCGCAAAGATGAACTGGATCAGGTCAGTAAAAAGCTTACTCGTATTCAGCAGTATGCCGACACATTGCGCAGTCAGGCGCATGAATATTCCAACAAACTACATACCATTGCCGGGCTGATTCAGATCGGGGCGAACGATGAAGCGCTGGCCTTGATTGGTCAGGAGAGCCGCAGCCATCAGAAACTGATCCGCTTGTTACTGGATGCGGTGCCTGATCCGATTTTAGCTGGCTGTTTGTTGGGCAAGTACAACCGCGCCCGTGAACTGGGCCTGCGTCTGAAAATCGATCCTGAAAGCCGGATGACCGAGTTGCCGGATCATCTTCCGCGGGAACAGCTGGTCAGTATCCTTGGTAACCTGATTGATAACGCCTTGGAAGCCACACTGCACAGTGATAATGCCGCAGGCGAGGTGACGTTATCCATGAGTGATTTTGGCAATGATCTGATCTTTGAGATTGAGGATCAGGGACCGGGCATCGACGAAGCCGAGCAGCTGAGAATCTTTGAAAAAGGGGTCAGCAGCAAAGCCAAAGAAGGGCGTGGAATCGGCCTGCATCTGGTCAAAAACTTACTGGATAACTTGGGAGGCACGGTCACTGTGGAACCCGCCTCTCAGCTTGGCAGTCGATTTATCGTATATATACCGAAGCAAAGGGAGCAACGCTCTGTTCAGGCGGAATAAAACCTGAATACGGGGCGATAAAAATAATGAATCCTATTCGAGTTGTTATTGCAGAAGATGATCAGCAGATCGCAGAGATTCAGCGGCGCTTTCTGGACCGTATTGATGGGTTTGAGCTGGTGGGTGTGGCTCACGGTTTAGAAGAGGCTGAAGATCTGGTCGATGTATTACAGCCGGAGCTGCTGTTGTTAGATATACAGTTTCCGACCGGCACCGGGCTGGAGCTGTTACGGACCATGCGCTCGCGTAACAGCGAAACCGATGTGATCCTGATTACCGCAGCCAAAGAAGTAGAAACCCTGCAGGCGGCGTTACGTGGCGGGGTGTTCGACTACATACTGAAGCCCTTGGTGTTTGAACGTTTACAGGAAACCCTGCAAAACTTTAGTAGCCACCGGGCCAAGTTGCAGGCGATGCAGTCGATTGCTCAGAGCGACGTCGATACCATCCTGCCGCGTGGCAGTTCAGCGGCTGTGGGTACGTTACCCCAACAAGAGCAGCGCCTGCCAAAAGGGATTGATGCGCTCACATTGGAGAAGATCCGTCAGGTGTTCAGCGCTCAGGCACAGGCCTTGAATGCTGAGGAGATGGGAGAGCTGATCGGGGCCAGCCGCACCACTGCAAGGCGGTATCTGGAGTACATGGTCAGTACCAATGAGTTGGCGGCAGAGGTGAGTTACGGCAGTGTAGGACGCCCGGAGCGCCGCTATAAGCAAGCGGCGTAAGCGCCGATCATGCAGTCTGGGTTTAGTCTTTCATTTGAATAGCGCCGTCAGCTTCGCGCCAGGCACCAAAACCGCCGTGGATATGTTTCACCTTGCTCAGCCCCATCTCAACGATGGCGCGTCCTGCCAGTGCTGAGCGCAGTCCACCGGCGCAGAACAGCACAAATGTCAGATCTTTCTGGAAAATCCCCTTCGCATAGGGGCTTTCAGGGTCTATCCAAAACTCCAGCATGTCACGAGGGCAGTGATACGCACCGGGAATCCGGCCTTCACGATCCAATTCCCGAATATCGCGGATATCCACAAACTGAACACCCTCCTGTTGATAGAGATCCAGTGCTTCGCAGACGGTGATCTCGTCCACAATTTGATTGGCTTCTTCAACCAGCTGATAGATACCTTTAGTGATGTTGCTCATTTAGGTGGTTCCTTTCAGAGTTGTCGATTGAGTGCAGTGATTGCTTGCTGTTTTAGACAGCTGCATCGCCCAGAGCAGAGCAATAATGCCTGCCGTCATCACCAGCAGTGTCATGAGCAGGCCGCTGTAATAGTTACCATTCATCTCAGCCAGATAACCCACAATCGCGGGAGCGATCATTTGGGCCAGACCGTAGCTGAAGGTCAGGCGGCTCATCGGGCGGGATGGGTTGTGAGGATAGAGCCGTCCCACCATGGAGAGCGTCATGCTGACGATACCGATAAAGCTGCCCCCATAAATCACGGCGCTGAGCAGAGTGACAGACAGCTCCTGACTGATCATCAGCAGCAAAATGCTCAGGCTGTTGAGCACATAGGCGAGAAACAGTGCCAGCCATTGACCGTAGACTCGGGCAAAACGGTCCCATAAGCCGCAGGCCGGAGCGCAGGCCAGTCCCACCACCAGCCAGATCAACCAGCCCTGACCGCGTAACGTGTCTGAGGATTCAGCGATGGCGACCAGAAATGTTGCGGTGATCACGTACCCGACTCCGGCACAGAAGTAGGCGGTTTTCAGCACTGGCATAAACAGGCCGGAGACGGATTGTGCGGACGTGTTGGTCGCCGGTCGGATTGCATCGTCTGCCTGATCCGGAAACCAGCGCCAGACCAGGAGGGTAAGCACTAAACCCACCGATCCGTAGATCAGCCATTGTTGGTCCCAGCTGAAATGGTCTTTAATCAGTTCAGCCAGCAGAGCGGTGATCACAATGCCAAGGCCTAAACCGGAGAAAAAGATCCCCAGCTCTGCCTGATGCTTGTGTTTCATCAACCAGTGCATCAGCAACCCTGCACCCAGTAAAACGCCCGCCGAGCTGCTGAGGCCAGAGATGAAACGCAGCAGATACCAGATGATTTCGTTCTGCGTAAACGCCATCAGCAGGGTTGTGATAACCGCGCCACACAAACCACTGCGAAACAGAATCTGTTTCAGCTTGAGACTGCTGATAAACGAGATCAGCAGGGCGCCGCTGAGATAACCCGCATAGTTCGCTGCAGCCAGATAGCCCGCAACGGATTCACTGAGGCCGATCTCTTCCATCATTTCAGGAATCATCGGTGTATAGGCAAAACGGGCGATGCCGATGGTAATAATCATGCCAAGGACGCTGGTGATCAGCATTCTGGCTTTGCTAAGGGTGGGCATCAATTTAACTCCGTGACTGTTCTTCTGACACAGTAGCGGATACGCTTGTGGCTATCTTTATATGAAAAGACAATTTGTATATATAATCAGCCAAGTTATGAATACGCCTGATAACGAACTCAATCTTTTGACCATGCAGCAGTTGCCACGCGAAGTGTTTGTGCGGCAGGAAGAGATGCCTGCCCGGCACTTTTTTCCGGCTCATACGCACGAATGGCACCAACTGCTATATGCCATCTCCGGTGTTCTGGTGGTGACGCTGGAGGGTGAGCGCTACTTTATTCCACCGGAGCAAGCGATCTGGTTGCCTGCGGGATGCCTGCACAGTGTCTATACGGAATTTGGGGCTGACCTGAAGAGTCTCTACGTTGACCGCAGTTACCGGGGGCTGGATACGCCAGACAGTTTTGAGCGTTCCCAAAAAAGCACTGTGTTACATATCACGCCGCTGATGCGTGAGCTGATCAAAGAAGCGGCCGGTTTTGCCGTGGAGTATCCATTGGAAGGGTACGAAAACGATCTGATTCAGTTATTGCTGCAAACCTTGTCCCGCATGCGTCGTGAAGAGGGGTATCTACCCTGGCCGACCGAAAAGGACCTGTTTCAGCTGTGTAACCGGCTTTATGAGCAGCCCGATGACACCTCGTCTACTGCAGTGCTTGCTCAATCGGTGTCTATGTCTCAGCGCACGCTGGACCGTAAGTTCCGCAAGGAAACCGGGATGTCATTTAAGCATTGGCGCTTGCAGTTAAAGATGTTGAAAGCGATTGAGCTGTTGAATACGGGGCAGAGTATTACCAGTATTGCACTGGATCTGGGGTATAGCTCCCCCTCTCCGTTTATCTATATGTTCCGCGAACGGACCGGTATCAGCCCGGTCCAGTATCGAAAACAGCGGGAAACGGGTGTGTCGTCTTAAGGTGTGACTGACGAGAGTATCCATTCCAGCCGATCTGCCACATAGCTCTCCATCATCTCTACCGGGCTGAGATTAAACATCCGCATACGACCCGTATGGGCCAGCATCAGCAAGCCTGTGGCATGGGCGAAAATCTCTGCGGTGATCCGTGTGGCTTTGGCCTGATCAATGCCCAGTGCCACAGCGGTATCGGTAATCGCTGATAAGGCCGCTGTTAGTTGATTGTTTAATGGCTGGTTACGATCTTTACCCACCCCTTTGGGCGTCATTCCGCCACGGAACAGATAAAAGCCGAGATCCAGATCTTTAGGATTTAGATGATAAAACTCAAAAAAGCCCATAGAGGCAGCGCTGAAGCGATCTGACGGCGAGCTGGCTTTATGCTGTGCCCGATCCATATGTGTTTGCAGCCGGACAAGAGATTCTTCCAGCAACGTAGCGTACACCGCTTCTTTTGATGCAAAGTGAAAATACAATGCTGCCGGTGTGTAGCCAGCTTCCTGCGCAATAGCCCGTAAGCTGGCACCTTCAAGACCTTCCTGAGCAAATATCTTGCGTGCAGCCGCCAGTATCATCTCCCGCTTCATATCTTTCACCGCCTGCTTTCGGGCGCTATTGCGGGTGGTTTTTGTACTGTCGGTCATGGTCGAGCTCTATCGGTTTGTTGTATTGATTAAAAATTTTAACACTGTTAGATTTTTGTTGAAAGAGCACTAATTTATCAGGGTGACATGACGATGTTGATGACAGCAGATGACTACCGGGAATCGCTTCGCCGCTACAATCCTCGGGTGTTTGTGAACGGTTTACAGGTGACCAGTGTGGTGGATGAGCCGTTGCTGACACCGGGTATCAACGGTGTGGGTGTGACCTACGATTTTGCCCATCAGGATAAATACCGTGACTGGCTGACCGCGACACAAAGCACCTCGGGTCAGTTAGTGAACCGTATGCTGCATATCAACGAAAGCAGCGACGATCTGCTGAAAAAGTTGGAAGCCGTGCGTGCGGTCTGTGCTGAATCAGGCTGCGCGCAACGTTACCTGAGTCATGATGCGTTGAATGGGTTGTATCAGGCGACACAGCAGACCGATGCGAATCACGGTACGGATTATCACAGCCGTTTCCTTGAGTATCTGCATCGGGTACAGGATGAGGACCTGACCTTAGGTGTGGCGATGACAGATGCGAAAGGGGATCGCTCCAAACGTCCCGGCCTGCAAAGCAATCCTGATGTCTATGTACATATCAAAGAACGCCGCCCGGATGGCATTGTGATTCGTGGTACCAAAGCGATCGTCACCGGCGCGCCCTATATGCATGAGTTTCTGGTGATGCCCTGTCGCACCCATACACCTGAGGATGCGGATTTCGCCGTTGCTTGTGCGGTGCCGGTGGATGCTGAGGGTGTGACCATCGTTGCCAAACCTGCGGGTCGACCGGGCGAAGCCGCGGCTAAGTTCTCAGCCAAATACGGTCAGTCCACGGGGGTGGTGATCTTTGATGATGTGTTTGTGCCGCATAAACATGTGTTTCTGGCGGGAGAGACCGAGGAGGGTGGATTGCTTACCACCTCCTATGCCAACCACCATCGGCATTCCTGCATCGGAGCGCGGGCCGGATTTGGCGACCTGCTGATTGGTGCAGGGGCGCTAATGACCGAGGCCAATGGCCTTGATCCTGATAAACATAGTCATATCCGCGATGCGATGGTTGAGCTGATCACAATTACCGAAAGTTTCTATGCTTGTGGGATCGCGGCATCGGTCTACCCCACGCATGATCCTTCTGGCGTGATGATGCCCAACCCCATCTATGCCAATATCGGAAAATTGCTGCTGGCGACTAAGATCTACGATATGCACCGTGTGGCGCATTATGTCTCGGGTGGTTTAGTGGTCGCGCTGCCGGGGCCGGATGAAGATCATAATCCGGAAACGCAGGTTGATCTGTTGGATGTGTTAGGGGCGAATCCCAATGTTCCGGCAGCAGAGCGGGTGGAAGTCTCACGCTTTATCGAAGACCTTACCGCGTCTCATCAGGGGGGATGGTACTCGATGATCTCTTTGCATGGTGGTGGTTCACCGGAAGCGATGAAACGGGAGATCTGGCGTAACTATCCGGTGATGGAAAAAACCGAGCTGGTGGAGCGTTTGCTGGACCGTGGTGTTTTGGATAACGGTCAGAAGGTGTCTAAGCAACCGGGCCGTTGCTGTGCCAAAGGGTGTGAACCCCCTGAGGCGATAGGCGGAAGTGAATCAGAGTGATGAAACAATGAAAGCGCTGGCCAGAACATCAGCCAGCGCTCAGATCAAACAGAATCGTTAGGGGAGATCAGCGCAGATCGTCGATGGAATACCCTTCCAAAGCGTATGCGGGCAGTTCTGTTTCAGCTGGCACCGGTGTGGACTTGCCGTTGTCGTCGATGGCGACAAACTTAAAGGTCGCTTCTGTCACTTTTTCACGATGACCGATACGGCCGCGGCGTACCCAGGCTTCCACGTGTACGTTGATGGAGGTGCGACCCACTGACTCAATATCGGTATAGACCCCCAGAATATCACCCACCTTGACCGGGCGGATAAAGCTCATGGTATCCAGCGACACGGTAACAACACGGCACTGGGCGCGCTGACCGGCACAGATACCGGCGGCCATATCCATTTGTGACAATACCCAGCCACCAAAAATATCCCCTGCCGGGTTGGTATCCGCGGGCATCGCGATCGTGCGGGTCGTCAGTCGACCTCTAGTCGTTTCTGTCATAGCAATCGGCCTTGCTTGTTTTATTGGTTGTTAGTTATACAGCACATTATTCCACTTTAGTTGTAGGGGGGGGAAGGGCCAAGGGATGAATCATTCATTTGGGCGAGCAGTAGTGTCACCTGATCCAGAAGTTGGCTTTTAGCAAATTGAAACTGGTTGTCTTGATTCATGGGTGTCCACTGCCGTTAACTCATCATACG
>NZ_JBFGYC010000104.1:0-9157 GCF_041587635.1 Pontibacterium sp.
AACGACCACCGGCAAACCGGTTTCTTCGCTGATCAAACGATCCAGATTACGCAACAATGCGCCACCACCGGTCAATACGATACCGCGTTCTGCGATATCCGATGCCAGCTCAGGCGGACACTGTTCCAGCGCACTCTTAACAGACTGGACGATAGCCGACAGCGGCTCTTGCAACGATTCAAGGATCTCGTTGCTGTTCAGCGTAAAGCTGCGTGGAATACCTTCCGCCAGATTGCGGCCACGCACATCAATTTCACGCACTTCGCTAGCCGGGTATGCGGTACCGATCTCCTGCTTGATACGCTCGGCGGTAGATTCACCAATCAAGCTGCCGTAGTTACGGCGAACATAAGTGACAACAGATTCATCAAAGCGGTCACCGCCCACGCGCACAGAATCGGCATACACAATACCGTTCAGGGAAATCACAGCAATCTCGGTAGTACCACCACCGATATCAACCACCATAGAACCATGCGCTTCCTCAACTGGAAGACCCGCACCAATTGCCGCAGCCATTGGCTCATCAATCAGGTAAACCTCACGTGCACCCGCACCCATCGCGGATTCTTTGATCGCACGACGTTCTACCTGTGTAGATTTACATGGCACACACACCAGCACACGAGGGCTGGGAGTCAGAAAGCTGTTGTCATGTACTTTGCTGATAAAGTACTGCAGCATTTTTTCGGTCACATGGAAGTCAGCGATGACACCGTCCTTCATCGGACGAATAGCGGTGATATTCCCCGGTGTACGACCCAACATACGTTTAGCGTCGGCACCTACCGCAGCAACCGATTTCTGATTGCCCGTTTCGCGTATCGCTACAACAGAAGGCTCATCAAGAACAATGTCCTTATCACGAACAAAAATCAGGGTATTAGCGGTGCCCAAGTCGATGGACAGGTCGCTGGAAAAAAGGCCACGAATTTTCTTGAGCATGGAATACTTATTCCTGGGATTATAAAGGACTGAGTGAGCACTATAATAAACAGCTAACTCTAACAATCGGGTGCCATTTCAGCAAGATTGAAAGCGCGTCTGAAGCACTCAAAACCAAATGAGTTGGCCTATTTTGGCCATTTAGGTGCCCCTGTAAAAAAACTGTCGCCGTTCCACCGACAAAGTCGGAAATAAGCGACACCCAAATCAAACGTAAAAAACCTCAAGAGCCACCCCGGCATCCAAGACACGGACGGCTCAAACCGTCCGCCTAGCCTTCATGTAAAACCGCTGATGTGGTAACGTTATCTGCTAATCTCTTTTCGTCAAAACGACTTCCAACCCAGCGAGAAGCAACTATGGCTCTAGACCGCTCTGATGTGGAAAAAATTGCCCATCTGGCACGCCTGCAAATTGATGAGCAGGATATCCCGGAATACACCCAAAATCTGTCTAACATTCTGGATCTGGTCGACCAGATGCAGGCCGTAGACACCAGTAATGTTGAGCCTATGGCGAACGCGCTGGATGCCGTTCAGCGCTTGCGCAAAGACGCGGTAACCGAAGAGAACAATCGCGATAATCTCCAATCGGTTGCCCCTGCCGTGGAAAACGGTCTATTCCAGGTTCCTAAAGTTATTGAGTGATCTCCACTCTATTAATGACGAACCACTTCTTGCACCTTATCGGAATATCGAAGGACTCAAATTCTCATGTTTGACAAAACGCTAGCCGAACTGGCCCAGGGGCTGGAAAACGGCGATTTCAGCAGTGTCGAGCTGACGCAAGCCTACCTTGACCGCATCGAAGCGGAAGATGGCAAATACAACAGCTACATCACAGTGACCGGCGAGCTGGCACTTGAACAGGCCAATGCCGCCGATGCCACACGCGCAGCCGGTAATGCAGGTGCTTTCACCGGTCTGCCCATTGCTCACAAAGATATTTTCTGCACCGAGGGTGTGCGCACCAGCTGTGCATCTAAAATGCTGGACAACTTTATCTCGCCGTACAACGCTACTGTTGTGAATAAGTTCAACGCGGCAGGCGCCGTCATGCTTGGCAAAACCAATATGGACGAGTTCGCGATGGGCTCTTCCAACGAGTCCAGCTTCTACGGACCTGCGCGTAACCCTTGGAATACAGACTGTGTACCCGGCGGCTCATCCGGTGGCTCCGCAGCAGCGGTAGCCGCATTACTCGCTCCGGCAGCGACAGGCACCGATACTGGCGGCTCCATCCGCCAACCTGCTGCATTGTGCGGCATTACTGGCCTGAAACCGACCTACGGTCGCGTATCCCGTTTCGGCATGATCGCATTTGCTTCTTCTCTGGATCAGGGTGGCCCGATGACCCGCACCGCAGAAGATGCAGCAATGATGCTGAACGTCATGGCAGGGTTTGATCCAAACGACTCCACCTGCATGCAGAAAGACGTACCGGATTACACCGCAGACCTGAGCAAGCCCCTGGCTGGCTTGAAAATTGGCCTGCCAAAAGAGTTCTTCCCGGATGACCTCAGCCCTGCGATTGCACAGCAGGTTCAAGCCGCAATCAAAGAATATGAAGCGCTGGGCGCAACCGTTAAAGAGGTCAGCCTGCCTAATACCGGGCTGGCGATTCCGGCGTACTACATCATCGCGCCATCAGAAGCCTCATCTAACCTGTCCCGCTTCGACGGTGTACGTTACGGCTACCGCTGTGAAAGCCCGGTTGATCTGGAAGATCTGTACAAGCGCTCTCGTGGCGAAGGCTTTGGCCCGGAAGTTAAACGCCGCATCATGGTGGGCGCTTACGCATTGTCCGAAGGCTTCTACGATGCCTATTACAAAAAAGCACAGCAGATTCGCCGCCTGATCAAGCAAGATTACGTGAATGCGCTGAATGAAGTTGATGTCATCATGGGGCCAACCACACCTCACCCTGCATTTAAGCTGGGCGAGAAAACCTCCGATCCGGTCGCAATGTACATGGAAGATATCTTCACCATCTCCCTGAACCTTGCAGGTATGCCTGGCATCTCTATCCCTTGTGGTCAGACCGAAGGTCTGCCTGTGGGCCTGCAGATCATCGGCAACTATTTTGCAGAACAGAAACTGCTGAACGTCGCCCATCAGTTCCAACAGGCAACTGACTGGCACAAGCAAGCACCACAAGGCATCTGAGAGGTTAACGTATAATGGAATGGGAAGCGGTAATCGGGCTGGAAATCCATGCCCAGCTCGCCACAAAATCCAAAATCTTTTCCGGTGCCAGCACTGCATTTGGTGCCGAACCTAATACCCAGGCATGCGCCGTTGATCTGGCGCTGCCAGGCACCCTGCCGGTATTTAACGAAGAAGCGCTGCGCATGGCGGTGAAGTTCGGCTTGGCGATTGATGCCGAGATCGGTCGCACATCGGTATTTGACCGCAAGAACTACTTCTACCCGGATCTGCCAAAAGGCTACCAGACCAGCCAGTTATTCCACCCAATCGTTGGCATTGGCCATATCGATATAACACTGGAAGACGGCACCAGCAAACGCATCGGCGTGACCCGCGCGCATCTGGAAGAAGATGCAGGCAAATCGCTGCATGATGAATTCCCCGGCATGACCGGTATCGACCTTAACCGGGCAGGCACACCGCTGCTGGAGATCGTATCCGAACCGGATATGCGTACTGCGGAAGAAGCGGTCGCATACGTACGCAAGATCCACGCGCTGGTGACCAGTCTGGGCATTTGCGACGGCAACATGGCAGAAGGATCATTTCGATGTGACTGCAACGTTTCCGTACGCCCTAAAGGTCAGGAAGAGTTTGGCACTCGCACCGAAACCAAAAACATCAACTCCTTCCGCTTTATCGAAAAAGCGATTGTCGGAGAGATCGAGCGTCAGATCGATTTGATTGAAGATGGCGGGCGCGTGATACAGGCAACCCGCCTGTACGATGCCAACAAAAACGAAACGCGTTCTATGCGCTCCAAAGAGGAAGCAAACGACTACCGTTACTTCCCCTGCCCGGACCTGCTGCCTATCGTTATCGACGAAGATTACATCGACGCCGTACGCGACAGCCTGCCCGAGCTTCCGGACGCACGCAAAGCACGCTTCATCGAGGAATATAAGCTGAGCGACTACGATGCGATGGTCCTGTCAGGTGACCACAATCTCGCCACTTATTTCGAAATCGTCGCAAAAGCCGCCAACGATGCAAAAATGGCTGCAAACTGGGTCATGGGCGAACTGTCCAAGCACCTGAACCAAAACGACACCACCATTGCTAACAGCCCGGTTTCTGCCGAACAACTTGGCGGATTGGTTGAGCGCATCAAGGACAACACCATCTCCGGCAAGATTGCCAAGCAAGTGTTTGAAGTGATGTGGGCGGAAGGCGGAAGCGCTGACGAAATCATCGAAGCCAAAGGCCTGAAGCAGGTAACCGATACCGGTGCAATTGAATCGATTGTCGACGAGGTTATCTCTAAAGCGGATAAACAGGTAGCGCAATACAAAGCAGCCGAACCCGACAAGCGCGGTAAAATGCTAGGCTTCTTTATGGGACAAGTTATGAAAGCAACAGGTGGCAAAGCCAACCCTGGCGCAGTCAACGGCATTCTTAAGAAGAAACTAGACGCATTGTGCGACTAAGCCCCGACCATTGACGCAATAAAAAAAACCGCAGCAAACGCTGCGGTTTTTTATGCCCATTCCATTAGGCTTTCTATATCTGATGTATGGCTATTGTTTGCCCATGCCACATTAGTGAAACTCAGCCCGCATAACGACATTAAGAGCCCCACACTGCCCCAAACACCTGACTGAAGCCTTTACTTCTGTAGCAATAACCAACCGTCAGATATAAAAATACCCCACCCAAGAGTGAGACCAATCACTGACTAGTAGGACAGCCTACAAATCAAAGCTCTTGCCAATGGTCAGCGTGACAGTATTGCTGCTGCTCACCCAATTATTCGCAGCCGAGGCGTCCTCGTCCGGAAAGATCGCTGCCACACCAAAGTCCAGCCCTTCATACGTCAGACCGTAACCTACTTCAACGTAATCCCCGTCAACTTCGTCACCGTAAACAGCGTATGTAAGGTAACCACCTGCATACTCACCTGTTAACGACGTAAAGCTGTAATCAACATCAGGCCCCGCAGTATCATCTTTAAAAGTACCTATGTTATGGCTCACACTAACCGGGCCATACGACAGGGACAGATTTAGCTCTTCATAGGAGCCATCAATAAAAGACTCTTCGGTATAGAAGTAACCTGTAACACCAACACCGTATCCGATACCTTCGACTTCACCTTCATAACCTGCGTAAAGATCATATTCCAGCCCATTGGACACGTCCGCAGCCCAAGTACCGATGTAAAAGCCTGACTGATCGTAATCAAGGCCCGCCATCATAGAAGCACCGTTGCCTGCTCCGGTCTGATCCAAACCGCGGAACCAGTAATCACTCATCGCACCGATATTAGCGGACAAGCCTGCTGAAGCTGTTACCGAGGCCGTCATCAAACCGGCAGCTACAAGTGCTTTTGCAAATGGTTTCATCATTGATATATCCCCCTTCGGACTTCAAATATTCTGATGATCTACCACCTATCCAGCACACCCCATGCCATCACAATAAATAATCTTAAAAAAACAATAGGTTACATACAGAATAACTCCTTTCTTACACCGATAGCGCCCTATGACAAAACTAAGACAGCCATATTGCAGTGCAAAAAAGGCAGCGCGAGCACTATCCGTGTGCAATAGATGACACTTTCATGAACCATCCCATCCTGACCAAAGTTGGAGGTGTGGATTAAACTACTATAGCCAAACCCATAGCGTTAAAATAAGCCACCCATCAACCACATAAGATCTATACCCCCTCTCAGGGAATAGCCTTAACACCAAAACACAACTTTGCTCCAACATCACAGAGAAAGCCCCTGCAGCCAATCGGGGCAAAAGCATTTATCAATCGATGACTAAGGATTAAAACGTTGCCACCCCTGAGTACTCAGCCGTATGTTTCAGCAGCAACAGAAGAAGAACTCTACCTACTGAATCGCTTTTATAAGCGCAACGGACACAAAGGCAAAGCAGATAGCAGGGACAAGGCTTATTGGTTAAAAACAGATGACAAGACAATCGCGGCTGTGCGCTTTACCCCCACCGCAGAAGGCACGCTTTTACGAGGCCTTTGGGTAGCTCAAGAACTTCGAGGACAAGGCTTAGGGGGCATACTGCTACAAGCATGCAGCAGTTACTGGAAGCAACAAGCCTGCTATTGCTTTCCCTATCAACATCTGCAGGAATTTTACGCCAAAGCTGGCTTCGCACCGGCAGACGAATCCACACCACCCCAATATCAGAAACAACTGATACGTTATCAACAACGGGGCGAAGACCTGATTCTGATGCAGTATCAACTGCCCTGAGACTGGCGGATATAAAACCGGGCTTTCTCAACATTATCAACACACTGCTGATAGTTTTCGACCTGCTCTACCACTTTCGCAGCCCCAAGCAAGCTTGCAGCCTTGCCCCATGCAACAGAGCCACTAAATCCCTGACTGCGCGCAAAGCTCAACTCATCGTAAGCAATTTCGATCCCCTGCCGACAAGCCAGATCTAACCGGCCTTGCTGCTGTCCGGCGCAACCTGCCAGCAACATCGTCAACAACACTCCAGATACACCAACCATTTTAAGAGGCATCTTTCACTCCTGCGCTCACCTTAAAGCTATCCAATATACTCTCAGTCTAATGCACACCTCTTAGATATATAAAGGGATATGCTATTCAGACCCACGGCTCTATTCAGGCAGCACAAGCAAGAACAAGTTCCCAAACCTTCAGCCACGAAATCGGACCGGTCGAAAAAACATAGATTATCCCGACTCACTTCTTACGCACTTAGCGGTATGATGGGCTCAACCAATATAAAAACACCCAAAACCTAATGCAGAATTCTCTCTTTTGCTATGGCACCTTGATGGTGCCGAAAATCATCAACCGAGTTACGCAACGCGTTGTCCAGCCCGGTACTCCTGCGGAGCTTCAAGACTTCGGCTGCTTCAAGGTCAGACAACAGACCTTTCCCGGGATTCGTCCGGCAAACGGGAAAACCACCTATGGCATGCTTTATCAGGAACTGACCTCGGCAGATATAGAGCATCTAGACAGATATGAAGGCTACCTTTATAGGCGGGAAAGGGTCAGGGTCTCAACCTCAACAAACGATCACACCGCTTGGTGTTATCTGATAAAACCCGAATACTATCCTGAGCTGCTTTCTGATATGTGGGACTATCAGCACTTTCTGAACGTCGACTTGGCAAACTTTAATCGCCGCTAGCACACAAAAAAGCCTGAACAGTTTCCCATTCAGGCTTATCTATCATTCTTATCAATCAACAAAATACAGAGAAACGCTGCAATCAGATCAGGCACTGACCGCCAGCTGCATCGGATCGTTATCGTATCCTGCTTTCATCTGTGTACTCTGTATCAAACCTTCTGCACAACTTGTGCAGCGGCCACAACATGTACCAACATTTAGCGTTTCACCCAACCCTTCCACGGTAGAAACACCTTCATCAATTGCTTTCATAATATCGCGGTCAGTGACAGCGTTGCAGATACAGACGTACATAATCAAGCCTCTGGTTAAGAGATGACCAGATACTACACCTTAATGAGAACAGTTTGCAATATCAATTGCATTAATTTTTTTCATACAGGACAATCTGCTCTGCAACAGATTTTCCACATTCCTGATAGAGAAACGACTGATCTATACTGTCCGCTACCCTGTCCGGAAAACACAATAAACCGCGGAGTGCTATCTATGAAAGGTGATCCAAAAGTACTTAGGCACCTCAACCAGGTACTGAGAAACGAGCTAACCGCCATCAACCAGTATTTCTTACATGCCCGCATGTGCAAAAACTGGGGCTTTGAAGAGCTGAACGAACACGAATATAAAGCATCAATCAAAGCAATGAAGTTAGCGGACGATGTT
Source organism: Pontibacterium sp. (assembly GCF_041587635.1). Classification (NCBI taxonomy): domain Bacteria; kingdom Pseudomonadati; phylum Pseudomonadota; class Gammaproteobacteria; order Oceanospirillales; family Oceanospirillaceae; genus Pontibacterium; species Pontibacterium sp. The sequence continues at coordinate 7,961 of NZ_JBFGYC010000104.1, forward strand.
ATCGAACGCATCTTGTTCCTTGAAGGCCTGCCCAACCTGCAGGATCTGGGAAAATTGATTCTGGGCGAAGATGTCGAAGAGATCTTTAAAGGGGACTACCAGCTAGATACAGAAGCACGTAAGGAGCTGGTCGCAGCTATCGCCGAAGCAGAAGCACTGCAGGACTACATCAGCCGCGAGTTGCTGGAAAAGCTTCTGGAAGTTAAAGAAGAACGCATCGACTGGCTGGAAACTCAGCTCAGCCTGATCAGTAATATCGGCCTGCCAAACTATCTCCAGTCCACACTGGATGACTGATTGCACAAAGGAGCAGACACATGAAAGGCAATACCAAGATTATCGACATCTTGAATAAACTACTCACCAACGAGATGTCCGCAGCAGACCAGTACTTCATCCATTCTCGCATGTACGAAGACTGGGGGTTCAAAAAACTCCACGAACGCATCTCGCACGAACAGGAAGAAGAGCTGGAGCACGCATCGGCGCTGATCGAGCGCATTTTGTTTTTGGAAGGCACACCCGATGTTGCCTCCCGCGACCCCCTGCGTGTAGGCAAAGATGTTCCTGAAATGCTAACCAATGACCTACAAGTCGAATATGAAGTAGGTCAGGCACTGAAAGACGCCATTGCCGTTTGCGAACAGGAAAAAGACTACCAAACTCGCGAGATTCTGGAAGTATTGCTTCGCGATACAGAAGAAGACCACACCTACTGGCTGGAGCAGCAGCTGAGCCTGATTAACAAAATCGGCATCCAGAACTACCTGCAGTCTCAAATGGGTTAAACCACGCCCCTATACTGCACCTCTTCTGAGGTGCAGCTGTAACCGATCAATAGGCTGATCATAAGACCGGCGACAAGGCTACTATAGACGACCGGCGCGCCTGAGAAGCACGAACAGCTCCTACAGAATCAGAAGACACGCTGACGTCTGCCCGGTTGCCTGAAGACAACCCTACACAGAATCAGTCACCAGACAAATACTCGGCACCCGGCTGACAACCACTGCATTAGATTCGAGATTCGAAAGCCAAATTTCAGGCACAAAAAAACCAGCACTAGGCTGGCCTCTTTTACTGCTTGGTAGCTAACAGCTTACTTCTCACGACTATTCATTGGTAGCGGGGGCCAGATTTGAACTGACGACCTTCGGGTTATGAGCCCGACGAGCTACCAGGCTGCTCCACCCCGCA
>NZ_JBFGYC010000105.1:0-9099 GCF_041587635.1 Pontibacterium sp.
AATACTGATCAGATGGAGCGCTATACGTTGGCAAGGGATGCATATGAAGACAGCGTGAATCACTTTGGTGAAGCACGTGAAAAGCTTGCTGATGTGTTAAAAGATGTTTATTGGTAACGGAATTCGCATTTGAGTCTTGATATTAATTAATATGTTAATTAATATTTGAGGCTCAACTGTATATTTTCCTTAAAGGAAAGAGTCTTATGATCCATTTTCGGCTTCTGCCGATGATGGAAGTGGAGTATCTTTGATTGCGATCAATATTTGTGGCCGCGTATGACCCCGAATGTTCTACGAAAGGCAATTGATACAAAGTTTGGTGCAACAGGTGCTTCGTTTGTAGCATAACCTGAGTTATGCTCGATATTCAGGGTTCCGTCAGTTTAGTGCTGGTATAACTGGGCCCAGCAGGTAGTGCCTGCGTCTTACTTCATATAACAATAAGCAAACCACGCGTTTAAGCGTGTCTTTAAAGCCAGGAGAGAAAACCAATGATAAGAAGAAATTTCCTGAAAACAGCTGCAGCTGTAGGTTTGGGTCTGACTTTGTCCACTTCTGTAATGGCAGAAACTGTCATGCGTGTAGCAAGCTGGCTGCCGCCGACTCACCCTCAGAATGCTGTTGTTTGGCCTACTTGGGGCAAGTGGGTTGAGGAAGCGACCGAAGGTCGAGTAAAAATTAAAATCGAATATGGTATGGGTCATCCAAAAACTATGTTCGAACTGGTTGAAGATGGCGTTGTAGACGCAAGCTTCAGCTACCACGGTTACGTACCGGGTCGCTTCAAGCTGACTCAGGTTGTTGAGCAGCCTGGTCTGGGTGTCAGCGCTGAAGCCGCTTCCATCGCTCACTGGCGCGTAAACGAAAAATACTTCACCAAAGCGAACGAGCACGAGGGTCTGGTACTGGCGGCACTGTTCACACACGGTCCTGGCCAGATTCACATGGCTAAGCCAATTGACTCCCTGTCCGACCTGAAAGGCAAGAAAATCCGTATCGGCGGTGGTGTTCAGGGTGAAATCGGTAAGCGTCTGGGCGTGACCGCTGTAGGTGCACCGGCTCCGAAAGTATACGAAATGATGCAGCAGGGCGTTATCGACGGTGTTTTCATCCCTATGGGTGAGCAGAAAACACTGCGTCTGAAAGAAGTTGCTCGTAACGTAGTTGCACTGCCAGGTGGTATGTACCTGGGTAGCTTCTCTATGTTCCTTAGCCCTGACTTCATGGACGGCCTGAGCGAGAAAGATCGTAAGGCTGTAATGAGCGTGTCTGGTGAGAAGCTGTCTGCATTGGCAGGTCGCGCATGGGATGCAGGTGATGCTGAAGGTTACGTGGCTGCTAAAGAAGCAGGCGTGAACCTGAACGAAGTGGCTGCTGATGGTGCAATGGCGAAAGAGTTCAAGAGTCTTGCTAAAGGTATGGACGACGCTTGGGTCTCTCACGTTACTGATCGTGGCGTAGATGCGAAAGCTGCTCTGACTGAGCTGCGTTCCATCGCTCGCTCTTACGGTAAATAAGGAGTCACCGTATGTCATTTAGTGCCTGGGTCACAGCGCACTACGAAGAGAAAGGGCCAGTCAAGTGGCTGGCCTTTGCTCTGGAGTTGGTAGCTGCTGTTACACTGTTTCTGCTGATGGTTCTGACGTGTGCAGACGTGTTCGGCCGCTACTTCTTTGACAACTCCGTTGATGGCGCCACAGAGCTGACAGAGATCGGCATCGCCATTTTGGTCTTTGCTGAAATGCCAGTTATTACCTGGCGGGGTGGCCACGTAGTCGTTGATATTCTTGATCGCATGCTGGGTAGCGTGCTTCTTAAAGTGCTGGGCTTGCTGTCCGCATTTCTGATGTCTTCATCTCTCTATTTTCTGGGTGAGCGGATCTATTTTCTGGCTGAGCGTTCAATGCGTCGCGATGAGGTAACTGAATACCTCGAGCTGCCGGTAGGTCTCATTATTCAGTACATTGCTGTGATGAGCTGGGTAACAGCAGGTGCAATGATCACCTATGGCGTATACCGCCTCCTGTTCCTCTCTCGTGACTAAATAACGATTATTATAAAGTTAGACAGGTAATTTCAGCATGACAGTAGCACTGATCGGCTTTGCTATTCTGTTGGTCCTGATCGTCATCGTGCGTATCCCGATTGCGTTTTCCATGGGGATCGTGGGCTTCTTCGGCTTTGCGTACATGCAGGGTTTGACCTTTGACAACATGGGCGACTTCCGCTGGACAGGTTCACTGTCCATGGCTGCTAAGCGTGTGGTTGATACCGCGCAGGAATACAGTCTGTCCGTTGTTCCTCTATTTATTCTTATGGGTAACCTGGTCACCAAGTCCGGTTTGTCCCACGAGTTATACCGTGCTTCCAATGCCTTCTTGGGCCATCGGAAGGGCGGTCTGTCCATGGCAACCGTTGTTGCGTGTGGCGGTTTTTCCGCGATCTGTGGTTCAAGTCTGGCGACCTCTGCGACGATGGCTAAGGTAGCCATGCCTCCGATGCGTAAATACGGTTATGCCGATTCTCTGGCAACTGCATCAATTGCAGCGGGTGGTACGCTGGGGATCTTGATCCCGCCAAGCGTTATTCTTGTAATTTACGGGCTGCTGACTGAAACCAGTATTCGTGAGTTGTTTGCTGCCGGCTTTATTCCAGGCTTTATGGGTATTCTCTTATACCTGTGTGCTGTGCGATATGTAGTTTGGCGTAATCCTGCGGCGGGCCCGTGCGGTGAGAAGCTGACCTGGCCTGAGCGTATGGAAGCACTGAACGGTGTTTGGGGTGTGTTAATCCTGTTTACCATCGTGATGGGTGGTATCTATATGGGTATCTTCACGCCAACAGAAGCTGCAGGTATCGGTGCGGGTGGTGCATTCCTGATCGCGTTGTCCCGTAAGACGCTGACGTTTGCCAGCCTGTTCGACATTCTGACCGATACCGGTCGTACGTCTGCGATGCTGTTTGGTGTATTGATTGGTGCGCTGATCTTCTCCAACTTCATCAACCGTGCGGGTCTGCCATCCGACTTGTTGGCGTTCGTTCAGGGCTTGGATGTATCGCCGATGATGGTTATCTTCGCGATTCTTGGTATCTACATCGTACTGGGTATGGTGTTTGAGAGTCTGTCGATGATGCTGTTGACGGTGCCGATCTTCTTCCCATTGGTTCAGAGCTTAGGTTTTGATCTGGTGTGGTTCGGTATCGTAGTTGTGGTCGTAACAGAGATCAGTCTGATCACGCCGCCGGTGGGTATGAACGTCTTCGTACTCAGCGCCGTGTTGCGGGATGTTAAGGCGAGCACCATCTTTAAGGGTGTAACCCCGTTCTGGTGTGCTGATATTGTGCGCCTGGTTCTGGTAACCCTGATCGCGCCTATCTCTTTGTTCCTGCCTGAGCTTTTATATCGATAACGTTATACCCGAGGGGGCCTGAGGGCCCCCTTGTCATATCACTCTGTTTGATAAGAGACAGAGGAAAGGAGTCTGACATGCTGCCTCAAGTTAAAAAAATTCTGTATGCATCTGATATTGATCAGGGCTCCCGTCCGGCATTTCGTGCTGCAGTGAGCCTTTGTGGTCACTACAACTCTGAAATTACGTTCCTACACGTGCTTGAGCCGCTGAGTGCATCTGCTCAGAGCATCGTGAATACGATGATGAACGATGAATCACTGCATGAGATGCACGATCAAAGCATTCAGAACCTGCGTGATAAGCTGAAAGAGCGTATCGAACGGTTCTGTGAGACTGAGCTGGAAGAGAGTGAAATGCTGTCTGAAGGTCAGGCGATTGCGCGTGTTGAGGAAGGTACGCCATGGAAAACCATCCTTGAAGTGGCGGATGATATCGACGCAGATGTTATCGTGATGGGTACCCGCACTCACAGTGGTGTTAGCCAGTTCCTGCTGGGGTCTACCGCAAATAAAGTGATGCATCATACCAAGCGACCAGTGCTGGTTGTGCCGCTTAAGTAAGTCGGGTCTGTATCAGAAAGCGCGATTTTGCCGCAAGGTGGGTCGCGTTTTTTTATGCCAGACAGATGCGTGATCTTGTCGCCTGAAAGGGTGGCGAGGTACTAAAAACAGGATTGATTGTTTCTAAAAAGTGCATTAAAAGGTTGGTTTTTCGGCGTGAAACAGAGCATTGTTTCCAGTGGGGAATATATATTCTTCAATTGTTCGAGGTTATGTTTGCGTTGGATTGAGGTATCTTTATCCAATCCGGTTTCTGGTGTCTGCTGCGAAGAACAGTAAGCCAAGGAACAGATATTCTATGCTTTCTCTTTTGAGATAATCAGAATTAAATAAAGATTAACGATAGGAATCAGATATGGCGAAGAAGCCCTTTGCGTCCTCCGCGGACCTCGGTGTAAAAACTGAAACACTGGAAATTCTGGGTGATGGCATCTATGCACTGACCGCTGAAGGTGACCCAAACGTTTGTGCAGTTGAAGGTGAAGACTTCATCGTAGCATTCGAAGCGCGTGCAACGCCTAAAGCGGCACGTGACTGGCTGGAGCAGCTGCGTGAATACACTGACAAGCCTGTTAAGTATCTGGTTCTGTCTCACTACCACGCGGTACGTGTTCTGGGTGCAGAAGCATACAACGCAGAATCCATCATCGCGCATGAACAGACCAAGTTCCTGATCGAAGAACGTGGTATGCAGGATTGGGCGTCCGAATACGGTCGTATGCCTCGTCTGTTCCGTGAACCAGACGGCATTAAAGGTCTGACTCACCCTGACATCGTGTTCAACGATCGTCTGGAGATCCCTCTGGGTGGTGATCGCGGTAACCTGGTACTGGAATACTGTGGTCGCGGCCACACTGCAGGTGACATCGTTGCCTGGATCCCTAAGCAGAAAGTTCTGTTCGCAGGCGATCTGGTAGAAGCTGCTGCTGCACTGTATACCGGTGATGCGTTCCACTTTGACTGGTCTTCTGAGACTCTGGACAAAGTTAAAGCATACGAAGCAGAAGTTCTGGTTGGCGGTCGTGGTGCAGTTGCACGCGGTCGTGATGAAGTTGATGCGGCGATCGAGCAGACCCGTGGCTTCCTGACCGGCATGATCGAAAAAGTGGGTGAAGTTCACAAGCGCGGCGGTACTGTAAAAGAAGCGTTTGAAGCAACTCACGAGCACCTGAATCCTAAGTTCGGTATGTGGCCGATCTTTGAGCACTGTCTGCCATTCGACGTTCAGCGTCTGTGGGATGAGTTTGACGGTATTGACTGGCCGCGCATCTGGACTGATGAGCGCGATCAGGAAGTATGGGACAAGCTGCAGGACTAATCTTCTGACAGTTGTCTGCTACTTGGTTGTTCGGTGGCACGACATATTGAACGGTAAGCTGTCCCTTGTGTGACAGGCGAGCCGCCCCGAAAACGGTGCTGAGGTGCAAACCCAGCGCCGTTTTTCTATTTATAAAGTGTTGAAAGTACAGTGCTCTGTATTGGGGCGTTTGTGGTGCTTTATCCCTTGTTTCGCCGGTTGGCCGCTGCTAGTGTGAAATCTGGCTTCAGATGCAGGAGTAGGAGACGTTATGGACGTGTTGTCTGCCATGAATATTTACGTGCGGGTTGTGGATCTTAAAAGCTTTTCGCTGGCCGCAGAGGAGATGGGCATCTCCAGCTCTTCGGTCAGTAAGCAGATCTCTCATCTGGAACAGCATATCGGTGCACGACTTTTGCAGCGAACTACGCGCCGTCTAAGCGTCACAGAGGTGGGGGCGGCTTATTACGAAAAATGTCAGAAGATAATCAGTCAGGTAGAAGAAGCAGAAAACCTTGTGTCTCAATTGCAAGGGCAGCCTAGAGGTGTTCTGCGGATCTACTGCAACATGACCTTTGGTCAGATGCAGCTGGCTAAAGCCATTCCTGCCTTTATGGAGTCCTACCCGGATATTCAGGTTGATATCACGTTGGATGATCGAGCGCCCGATCTGGTGCGTGATGGCTTTGATCTGGCGATTCGTATTGCGGATCCGCAGTTGCCTGATTCTAGTCTGATTGCGCGTGAAATCTCCAAAGTTCCGATGTTTATCTGTGCAACGCCAGAGTATCTGGAAGCAAACGGGACACCCGAGTGTGCAGAGGATCTCAAGAAACATAACTGTTTGGTGTTTGTGCATGCTTCCAACGCGAACCAGTGGTCGCTGGAGCGGGAAGGGAGACGTTGTACGGTACAAGTAGACGGTGATGTAAAAGCCAATAACAGTTTGGTGGTTCGGGAGACCGTGCTGGCAAATCGAGGGATCGCCAATCTGGCCTATTTTGTGATTGCGCGCTTTGTTGAGTCCGGCGATCTGGTGCGGGTCTTTCCGCAATATGAACCTGAAAAGCTATCAATCTTTGCGGTGTATCCGGATCGCAAATATATCTCACCAAAAGTCAGTGCGTTCATCGAGTTCTTTCAGGCATGGCTGGAGCAAAATTTGCAGCAGCAGTGGCCGCAAGATTGATTCTATTGCTGAACAATTGGCAAAAGATTTCTGCAGTTGTTCGGTATCTGGTGCTTTGTGTATCGCGACTCAAAGCGCGTGAATTTGGGTTATCTATTTGAAGGTAAAGGAGGTTTTGTATTTTTGGGGCGTTGTGTTCTGTCGGCTTTGTTTCCCCTGAAGAAATAATTTTGTGCTCGTGAGAGGGATTATCGACCGCCCCAAATCCGCTATCTTGGTTACCGTACTAAGCGCGATTCCAAACGCTGAAAATTAAGGAATCTGCTGACAGGTCCTGAGAGGGTTTAGGGGGAGTTGTCAGCAGGTCCCATAACAATAATACGAGTGCCAAGCGATGCTTAACACATACACTTTTCCTGAGTTCGATTATATCCGCTCTGCAGACCAAGACGCTGCACAGCCGGTAAAACACCCAGTGGTTGTGATCGGTGCAGGCCCAATGGGTCTGGCTGCTGCAATTGACCTTGCAATTCACGACATCCCTGTTGTTGTACTGGACGATAACAACACTGTAAGTGTTGGTTCTCGTGCAGTTTGCTACGCCAAACGTTTCCTCGATATTTCTGACCGCCTGGGTGTGGGTCAGCGTTGCGTTGATAAAGGCGTAACCTGGAATGTGGGTAAAGTGTTCTTCGAAAGTGAGCAGATTTACAGCTTCAATATGCTGCCTGAAGAACATCACCGTCGTCCGGGTTTCATCAACCTGCAGCAGTACTACCTGGAAGAGTACTATGTTGATCGCGTTAACGAACTGGAAAAAGCTGATCTGCGCTGGAAAAACAAAGTCACTGGTGTTGAGCAGAACGACGACGAAGTCACACTGACTGTAGAGACCCCGGAAGGCGAGTACACGCTGAAAGCGGATTACATCATCGCCTGTGACGGTGCGGGTTCCAAAACCCGCGCAGCCTGTGGTCTGGAATCCAAAGGTCAGATTTTCCAGGATCGCTTCCTGATCGCTGACGTTGTTATGGATCCGAAGAAATTCCCACCAGAGCGCTGGTTCTGGTTCAACCCGCCGTTCCACGAAGGTCAGTCTACACTGCTGCACCGTCAGGCTGACAACGTATGGCGTATCGACTTCGACCTGGGTTGGGATGCTGATCCGGAAGAAGAGAAGAAACCGGAAAACATCATTCCACGTGTTAAAGCGTTCCTGGGTGAAGATGTTGAGTTTGAACTGGAATGGGCGTCTGTATACACCTTTACCTGCCGTCGTATGGACGACTTCCGTCACGGTCGTATCTTCTTCGCTGGCGATGCGGCTCATCAGGTGTCTCCATTCGGTGCGCGTGGTGCGAACTCCGGTATCGAAGACATTGATAACCTGACCTGGAAGCTGCAGGCAGTGATGAACGGTCAGGCGGACGATAGCCTGCTTGATACGTACTCCGAAGAGCGTGCGTTCGCCGCAGATGAGAACATCCTGAACTCCACGCGCAGTACAGACTTCATTACGCCGAAGAACGGTGCTAACCGTGCGTTCCGCGATGCGGTCCTGTGGCTGGCAAAAGATTACACCTTCGCCCGTCCGCTGGTGAACAGTGGTCGCCTGTCTGTGCCGCCTTTCCTGACAGAATCGTCTCTGAACACCGAAGATGATGGCAGCTTTAACTGTAAAGTGGTTGTCGGTGCACCTTGTACTGATGGTCCGGTGAAGCGTAACGGTGAAGAAGGCTTCCTGCTGGGTGCATTGGGTAACGTGTTCAATGGCATGTTGTTTGTTGATAGCCGCAATGATCTGACCGCTGAAGCGGTGGCTCAGTTGGGTGAACTCGCTCAGCAAGATGTACCGGTTAAGTCATACATCGTTGCCAGCCATGACATGGATATCGCACTGCCAGAAGGCGTAGAACTGCTGATCGATTCCGTGGGTGTGGTGAAAGAACGTTTGGATGCGAAGGGCGGTACCTTCTATCTGATGCGTCCTGACCAGTTGGTAACAGCACGTATGCGCAGCTTTGATAAAGCCGCGGTAGTTGCAGCGCAAAACAAAGCGCTGGCTAAGTAACGGACAATAAGAAAGAGAGATGACAATGACTAAACTTATTACCGAGCCAAATCTGCCGCGTCCAGATGATTTCTATCAGGAACTGACAGATCTTCATCGTGATTTGACCGATGAGCAGAGCGTCGATGTGAATGCACGACTGATTCTGTTGCTGTGTAACCACATCGGTGATCAGGAAGTGCTGTCCGAAGCGATGCAGACTGCACGCAAGCACATTCCTGCACAATAAGCGTTAAATAACGCAATACTCAGGCTCACCGGCAAAATGGTATAAGAACAGCGACTTACGCAACGTTCTTGTGCAATTTTTAAAGGTGGGCCTTTACTGTTTTTATGCTAGGGTGATCTGGCCCCGAAAAAGGTTAACGAAAACCGCTCCTGTTATGCAGGAAAAGGTGTCAGATACGTCTTTACGGCGAGAATTATGGAGGAAGGCAGAATGCCTGCACTGAACGAGACTCATGATCTAAACCTCACCAGCTGGGTTGCATCTGCAAACGATGCCCAGTGTGATTTCCCAATCCAGAACCTGCCATTTGCGGCGTTCCGTCGTCAGGGTAGCGATGAAGCATTCCGTGGTGGTGTGGCAATCGGTGATCAGATTGTGGACCTCGCAGCAGCGAAAG
>NZ_JBFGYC010000106.1:0-9099 GCF_041587635.1 Pontibacterium sp.
AACGCGGCAACGTCTGCAGCCGTCGAATGCTGGGGTGCGGCACCTACCTTCTCTGCAACCGCCTGCGTATAGGTTGCCTCATGCACCAACAGATCGGCATGACAGCAGAGTCCCGCCAACAATTCGGGTGTATCGTTATCGCCACCGATAACGGTCACGCGACCTTTGCGGGCAGGTTGTGAATATTGCTGTCCATCCAATACCCGCCCATCGCTCAGCGTCACCGTTTTCCCTTGCTGTAACTCGCGCCATTGCGGCCCACTTGGAATACCTTCCTCTCTTAATTTGTCCACCGACAACGAGCGCTCAACATTCGTTTCCTCAAAGCGATATCCGTAACTGGGCACGCGATGAGACAATAGGCAGCAACTGATCTTCATACCCTGCTCATCCCAGACCTGCTGCTGGTTCTCCACCGTCACGAAATTCAGTTCATACTCCAAGCTAAGCTCTGCAAACTGCATCATGGCCTGTAAAAATGGCTGCAGTGCAGCTGGACCAATCAACGTCAGCGGTTCGGTTCTCCCAGACAGCTGAGCGGATGCCAGCAATCCCGGCAAGCCGTAGCAGTGATCACCGTGCATATGGGTGATCAAAACAGCGCGCAGCTTCATCAAAGAAAGCGGTGCCCTCAACAAACGGTGCTGCGTCCCTTCGCCACAATCAATCAGATACCAATCACGTTTGCCTTCTGGGTTAAGCGCGATGGCGCTCACATTTCGGCTACGTGTTGGCGTTCCCGACGAGGTCCCTAAAAATGTAATCTGCATACAATCGGTTACCTTCTAATCTGGTTGGGCCGATACAGGGTCCATACAATACTGCTTGGGAGGTTTCCCTAACGCTTTGCGAAACATCGCCACAAACGCACTGGGGCTGCGATAACCCAGAATCAGCGCCACTTCTGTCACCCCTTTACCTTCTGCCAGTAGCTTTACAGCCTCTTGTAAACGTAACTGCTGACGCCACTGACCAAAACTCATCCCGGTTTCACGCAAAAACAAACGTCCTAAGGTACGGCCACTCGCGCCCACATCGGCCGCCCAATCTTCCTGACCACGATTATCAGCGGGATCGTCCCTGAGCTTTTCCATGACCCGTACGACCCTGCGATCATTCGCCGAAGGCAGATAGAGTGGCGAGGGCTCCAGCGCCTGCAACTCATCACCAATGACGGCCATCAGATGGGCCGCCGGACTGTCAGGCAGATACTCACGCCCGTGACTGACCGCACGGATAATCAATTCCCGCAAAAAAGGGGATACCTCCAAAACACTGCACTGTGTGGGTAACGCCTGAAACTGTCGCTGATCAATATATAGGTGGCGCACCTCCGCCGGAGACACGGCACAGACCTGATGTTCCAAGCCACCAGGCACCCAAACCGCTTGTGTCTGAGGAATGACCCAAGTCCCATCTGGCGTATTCACCCGTATTGCACCCTCCGATGCATACACCAGCTGAGCACGCGGATGGGTGTGCGGAATCACATCCTCATCACCTTGCATCACACCGCTCATACCCAGAATCGGTCTCAGTGGATCATCGATTGAACCGATCCCACTGGGTGGCCTTCTTGTCCGTTTCAAAACATTACCTGTCTATTTATCGCATGTTTACCTCTACATTAAGGCTCAGAATGAACACCTTAGCAATCGATACGATCCTCACCGGACTGAAAGCAACCTTATGCAAAAGCTTATTATCGCCCTACTCACCCTGCTTTGTGGTGCAGTGATCATCATCCTACAACCTGCTGGACTCACCAGCGAACAAGCCTGGGGCGCTGCACTGGTGCTGTTTGCGATTCTGTTCTGGGCTGCAGCCGTACTACCCGACCACCTCACGGCGCTGATCTTTATGCTGGCAACGATCCTCTTTGCGGTCGCTCCGCCCGAAGTTGTGTTCGCGGGTTTCAGTTCAGCGGCCATGTGGCTGATCTTTTCAGGCCTCGTATTTGGCATGGCTATCAACTCCACTGGGCTGGGAGGACGAATCGCCAATGCGTTAAGTCAGCGGGTTAACGGCAGTTATACCCGTCTCATCTTTGGCATTGTCATCGCCTCAGTGCTGCTGGGCTTTGTGATGCCCTCATCATTGGGCCGCGCAGTGTTACTGGTGCCGATTGCTATCGCTATTGCAGACAGCTGTGGCTTTGCGCCCGGCAGCAAAGGCCGTACAGGGACCGCACTGGCCGTGGCGTTTGGCTGCCATGTGCCAACGTTCGCCGTATTACCCGCGAATGTTCCCAATATGGTATTTATTGGCGCCGCCGAAACCATCCATGGCATCAGCCCCGGTTACGCTGAGTATCTCCTACTGCATTTCCCGGTACTCGGTCTGTTAAAAGGCCTGCTGATTATCGGCTTGATCCTGCTGTTGTTTCCGGACAAACCTCAACTACACACCGCACCTCAAAGCAGTAACAACGACAACCACGGACAGCGCAAATTAATTCTGGTGCTAGGCACAGCATTGGCCTTTTGGTTTACCGATTCTCTGCATCACATCTCACCCGCCTGGATCGGCATGACTGCTGCTCTGTTCCTACTGATGCCCAAAGTCGGCCTGGTGGATAGCAAAACTTTCAATGAAAAGATGAACTTCAACTTGATGGCCTTCCTCGCCGGCATTCTCGCATTAGGTGCAGTCATCAATACCACCGGGCTGGGTAACGTGTTAGCAAATACCCTGAACAGCTTGATTCCGTTGAGCCCGGACAATCCAGCACTTAACTATGCATCACTATCCGGGACCGCAATTATGACAGCTTTAGTGGCAACCCTGCCGGGCGTTCCTGCCGTACTCACGCCCTTTGCAGACCAAATGGCCAACAATGCAGGTATGACAATCAAAGCAGTATTGATGACACAAGTACTGGGATTCTCCACTATCCTGATGCCTTACCAGTCAGCCCCCTTGATTGTTGCCATGCAACTGTCGAAAGAGCCGATCCGTCATGCCATCCGTTTCTGTCTGATATCTGCCACACTGACCATTCTGATACTGCTGCCGCTGGACTACCTGTGGTGGCAATGGCTAGGCTGGATCTGATCGTTCGTTTTCTGCAACAGACCATCGTATAAGCCGAGGGAACCTGCGAATAAGTCCGAGACTTTCTCTGCGGACGATAAAACAGCTTTATGAGCGAAAGGAAGCGCAGCGGAATGGCGGGTCCTTTCCAAGTTTCCTGACAAAGCAGAAAGCTGTTTTAACGCCCGCCCTAAGGGGCATTCAGAGCATTTTGATCTCTGTGTTAACGGTTTTCGCCAGGCAACCAGCATGGCTGTAACCGTCGCCTTGATCTCGCACTGCTCTGAATGCCAGAGGTGTTTCGGACTTGTTCGCAGGTTCCTTAGCGTGCAGCTCGATTGGAAAAGGCGTACACTCGGCGCCTTTTTCGTCTAATACTGAGTCCCTGATGCCACACAACGCCGCTCCGCAGACGCCCGAAAAAACTGCACAACAGGGTTTGATCTATGCCCTGTTCGCGTATGGTATCTGGGGATTGTTCCCGTTGTTCTTCAAACAAGTGTCGGACTTACCGCCGCTTGAAGTGTTGGCGCATCGGGTAATCTGGGCCAGCTTGTTTACCGCGTTGATTCTGACGCTCACGCGTGGCTGGAAAAACAGCATCCCCCATCTTAAGAACCCCAGAATCTGGTTCACGTTAGGGTTGTCAGCGATATTGATCGCGGTGAACTGGGGCGTGTTTATCTATGCGGTCAGTGACGGGCAGGTTCTGGCCTCCAGCCTTGGATATTTCCTGACACCCATTATTAACGTACTGCTCGGCACACTGGTTCTGGGCGAGAAGCAGGATAAATTTCGTAAAATTGCCCTGATGCTTGCGGGTGCGGGTGTACTTTGGCAGATCATTGCGCTGGGAGAGTTACCATGGATCTCTCTGGTGCTTGCCTGCTCGTTTGGTGTCTATGGACTGATTCGTAAACAGGCTCCTGTCGACACACTGTCCGGTCTGTTGATTGAGACGCTGGTCTTATCTCCTGTGGCCCTTGCCTACTGGTTCTGGCTGGTCGACACTGGACAAGATCACTTCTTATCCAGCAGCGACGATGCCGGTCGAATGATCGCCATGGGCGTACTGACATCGCTCCCTCTGCTTGCCTTTGCCGCAGCTGCGAAGCGATTAAGCCTTACGGTCGTTGGTTTCCTCACATATCTGGCACCAACAGGGCATTTTTTGCTGGCGGTATTCCTTTATGAGGAACCCTTTGGTATTCACCAACTGATCAGCTTTTCACTTATTTGGTGTGCATTGGTTGTCTTTAGCGGCGGAGCGTTCTTCGCAAGAAAACCTGGCTGAACCAAGGCCTGCAGCTCGTTCTGCTCAGATACTCAATTCAGATATAAAAAAGCCAGCCTGACTAAAGTAGTGAGGCTGGCTTTTTTGCGTTTTATAACAACCGTCAGGCTTCGTCACCTTCCGCACGGTTACCGCCGCTTTGCGAAGCAACAGCCAAGTTATCTTCCGCCCGATCAAGCATTCGTGCCGCCGTATCTTCAACCCCACTCAGAGTCGCGGCACCAATACTGACAGTAAACGGCACCGCAGCACTATCGACCTCAATTACCATGTCGCGGGCAATTTTCAACACCCGCTCGGACGCCAACAAGGCTTGCTCCCGGTTAGTCTCTGGCAAAAATAGTGCTAACTTATCATCAGAGATACGCGCCAGAAAATCGGCTGTGCGCTTGGTAGCATCCAGTGTACGAACCATCTGTTGCAGGATCTGATCGCCCGCATCCCATCCGTATTTATTATTGATCGCCGCCAAACCGTCGACATCGATCACCAGTATCGAACAGATCCAATCATAACGCTGGGCCTGCGCGACGGCCTGCTCAATCACTGGCATCAAGGTACGTCGATTGTAAGCGCCGGTCAGTATGTCTCGCTGTGACTGGCCGCCAGAACGTCGGGAGAGACGTTTCTGCTCACTCACGTCACGCGCAACCAGCACCCAACCATCACCCGAGGGAGCGATGATTAAACGCAACCAGAGCGCTTCCTTCAGGCCCGCCTCTTTTAACAGTGGCGCGCTATCAGGGCGCACCAGCTGTTCCAACTGTTGTACACCGTCGGTGGCGGCTTTATCCAATACCGTGTTCAGTGATGCCACAACGGTTTCTGGAAACACCTCATTGGCCGAATGTCCCAGCAAAATCATCGGATTTAACCAATGATTCGCACCTACCGAATAACTACTCACTTTGGCTTCTCCATTGAGGAAAAGCACCGACTCTTCTAGCGTAGAGATCAACGCATCCAACTGGGTCACTGCAAGACTGTTGTCTTCAGACATCCGCAACACTCCGTCATCTAAACGAACAAAACATTGGTAGAAAGTTATAGCACAGATATGCTCATTTGAGGTGTCTCATCCTTCATCCGTTAGATCACTGGGGTATACTCCTATTCATGCACACACTAAAGATCGCCTGCTATTGCTTCTGCCTGATGCTCTCGACGAGCATCTGGGCCAATACACCCGATACCTTTGATCCTGAGTTACGCGATGCACTGAAGAAGAGTTTTGCCACCGCAGACAGCTTTAAAGACCGCTACATTGCTGAGGTCTGGCTGGTCGATATGTCGGGCCGGATTGATCGTTACGTGAAAGATGATCTGGAGCGTGTTGAGATTTTACGTAATGCCCATGCGGAAGCGCAGCGACATGAACTACCGATCGATCTGGTATTGGGACTCATCCACACCGAAAGTTTGTTTAACCGCTTTGCAATCTCACGGGCGGGCGCACAAGGGTTAATGCAGGTGATGCCATTTTGGAAGAAAGAGATCGGCCGCCCAAACGACAATCTCACTAGTATTAAGACCAACTTGCGTTACGGGTGCACCATTCTCAAACATTACCTGAAAGTGGCGAAAGGGGATTGGACCGAAGCACTGGCACGCTATAACGGTTCTTATGGGAAGGTTTGGTATCCCGAAAGAGTCTATAAAAACCAAAAACGGTACAGAGAATAACGGTACCGCTTTTGTGAACGTTTGGGAGAATTGAGACTGACGTAACCTGTGATCAGATAATATTGAACGCTACGAGATCCTCTGAGAGATCAACTGCCTCAGACTGAACATCCGCTACCGTAGCCAGCTCAGGCCCCTGCCCCAGCCACGCCTCTACATGATGCACGGCCTTATCTTCGCCTTGCAGCATAACTTCTACACTGCCATCGGGCAGGTTACGCACCCAACCGACCAGCCCCGCACGTTCAGCTTCTTCCAGAGTAGACTGGCGAAACCAGACACCCTGCACCCGTCCTGTTACTAATGCATGTACGCAGATAGTCGCCATTGCTGTTCTTACCTCACCTTGGTCCGACGCTTGTATCTGAATCTTCGATCACGTGTTTATTGTGATCCGACTCTGAAAATAACGCTTCCAGCGAAATATTCAATGCCTCTTTGCGCTCACTGCTCACCCGGTTCAGCCGCTGGTTTAATCCTCGCTCCCACCCTGCAATGGATTCGGCCTGCGGAGTATCCGGTAAAGGCCACGGCAATAACCCGTTGAGCTCATCCAATGAGATACGCCCCGCATCACGGCTCAACAGGAAATCTCCCCCATCACTGCGACTGATCACCTGACCTTCCAGCAGGATCTGCACGTACTGATCCCAACGCCCCTGATCCAGCCCCGGTATCTCTTTCAGCAGAATGCGATCCGGTATCGACTCGCCTTTATCTTGTGCCAGCCAAAGACGATGGATCACCGCCACCATGATGTGCAGTTCGGATGTTCCATTGGACACATCCAAACGCCGATATACCGTTAAGCAACGCGTCAGCTCCGCCCCCAGCAGAATGATGATCCAGGAGATAAAAATCCACAGCAGAAACAACGGTACGGCGGCAAACGCCCCGTAGATCAACTCATAGGATGGAAACTGTGTCACGAACAGGGCAAACCCCCGCTTCGCCGTCTCAAACAGGATCGCCACCACTAAACCGCCGTAGAAGGCGTTTTTAACGGGTACACGACAGTTGGGTACCGCCGCATACAGCAGCGTGAAAGCCGCAGCGGAGAGCACCATCGGCAGGACAGAAAGCAAACGCGCCTTGCCCACCAGCTCCGTTGCTTCAGATACAACAGAGATCGACGCAATATACGATGTCACACCTAAACCTAAACCAATCAGCACCGGCCCCAAACTCAGGATCGCCCAGTACAGTAGAAAGCTGGATAACCCTTTACGCGGCTCAGTGACCCGCCAGACCTGATTAAACGCAGCTTCAATGTTTTTCATCATCATGATTGCAGTGACCGCGAGTACGGCGACACCTACGGCAGTCAGTTGCCGAGCCTGGCTGGCAAAATTGCTCAGGTAATCCTGAACGACCGCCCCTGTGGCCGGTACGAAATTGCTGAACACCCAACTCTGCAATTCATCTCCGACCCCCTGAAAGGAAGGCACCGCAGCCAATACCGCGTATGACACGGTCATCAGCGGCACCACCGCAAACAGCGTGGTATAAGTCAGGGCTGACGCATTCAACACCCCTTTATTGGCTATAAACTGGCGAATCAGGTATCCCAAAAAGCGGATAAACGGTTTATCAAACAATTGGCGCATGACGTATCCTTTGTCGCACGGGATCAGACGTATACAATACGGGCTCAGGTTAACAGTCCCTGACCCAACATCGCATTAACATTATAAATCGGTATTAAACAATGAGTGACGTGATTATCTACCACAACCCGCGCTGTTCCAAATCCCGCCAGACACTGGCGCTGTTGGAAGAACGCGGTATCGAACCGGCCATCGTTAAATATCTGGAAGAAACGCCGAGTGCCGACGAGCTGAAATCTGTCCTGACAAAGCTAGGGATCTCTGCGCGCGACTTGCTGCGTAAGAAAGAAGCAGAGTACAAAGAAGCCGGTCTGGACGACGCTAGCCTGAATGAAGATCAGGTGATCGCGAAGATGATCGAATTCCCACGCCTGATCGAGCGTCCAATCGTGATCAAAGGCGACGCTGCCCGTATCGGTCGCCCACCGGAGTCTGTACTGGAGATCGTGTAAGTGTCCGCACCTTACGTACTGGTTCTGTACTATAGCCGTCAGGGTGCCACACGCACTCTGGCACAGCATATCGCCCGCGGCGTTGAGCAAGCGGGTATTGAAGCACGTTTACGCACGGTGCCAGCCATCTCCACCGTGTGCGAAAGTACAGCGCCAGCGGTGCCCGATGAAGGCGCGCCTTATTGCAGCGAAGCAGATCTGGTCAACTGCGCAGGATTGGCATTGGGCAGCCCAACGCGTTTTGGCAATATGGCCGCACCGATGAAGTACTTCATCGACGGTACCAGTTCGATCTGGCTCTCCGGTGGCCTGATCAACAAGCCCGCTGCGGTGTTTACGTCCAGCTCCAGCCTGCACGGTGGGCAGGAAAGCACCCTGCTTTCGATGATGCTGCCACTGCTGCATCACGGCATGGTGATTGCGGGTCTGCCCTACAGCGAAAGCGAGTTACTCTCGACCCAAAGCGGCGGCACACCTTATGGTGCCACCCACGTTGCCGGCCGGGAAAATAACAACGTACCGGATGAAACCGAACTTAGCCTTTGTCGCGCACAGGGCAAACGTCTGGGCGAACTGGCCCTGAAACTGATAGAGAAATAAACACCATGGCTGAAGACTACCGTCTCAAGGCGCGCCTGAGCCGCCTGATTACCGTTTCCTGTTACGTAGGGTTACTGGCCCTGTTTGCTGTCTGGCACTTGGTGATACAGCCCGTTCCAGATGCAAATCCCTGGGTAATCGTGCTGTTTAAAAGTGCTATCTTGCTGGCCTTTGCTCCAACCGTGATCAGCGGCAATCCACGTGGTCACGCATGGTTGTGCTTTGTGCTGATGCTCTACTTTATCCCAGCGGTGCTCTCAGCATTGATTCCGGAAACCTTTGCATTGGGCATGATCTCCTGCGTGCTGATCGTGACACTGTTCACCAGCGCAATGATGTATGCCCGCTGGCAGAGCCGCTACAACAAACAGCTGAACCAAGAGTAAGATGCTGCGCGATCAGTTTCCGCTGCTGACCCAGCAGGTCAGCG
>NZ_JBFGYC010000107.1:0-9083 GCF_041587635.1 Pontibacterium sp.
CCCAAGAATGGCATGCTGGATAAACTCAAAGCGAATCTTCAGGAAGTACAGGCGCGTGGCGGCGAACTGTTTGTGTTTGCTGGTGACAGCAATGAACTGAAACAGGAAGAGGGTGTTCAGGTACTTCAGGTGCCCGAGGTTCCCGCTATTCTCGAAGCCATTGTCTACACCATCCCGTTACAGCTGCTTTCCTACTATGTGGCCGTATTGAAAGGTACGGATGTGGATCAGCCTCGTAACCTGGCTAAATCGGTCACTGTCGAATAACCCGCGTAGTCCTTTGGACTTTATGTTTATTCAGAAATAGCGGCTTAGGCCGCTATTTTTTTCAGGGATAAATCATTAAGTCATGTCAGTATTGGTCCGCTGATGGATACTAAACGTCTCCAAAAAGCGGATGCGCCGTTAATGATCAATCAGTTACACTGCCAAAAATAACTCTAATAATCACTGGGATATGCCGCGAACTGGATCACGGGTGTCTGTTGTGGAGGTGTTATGAACGACACAGTTACTAATTTCGTTATCAACTTTATCGCTTTTTCCGGTGCCATGTTGCTACTGCTGGTTGTCGGAGACATTGTTGCTGCCCTGGTGATCTATCAGGTTGATAAACATCAGACGAAACAAGCGATTCGTCGTAACTATCCTCTGGTTGGACGATTCCGTTATCTGTTTGAGCATGTCGGCGAGTTCTTTCGCCAATATTTCTTCGCGATGGATCGGGAAGAGATGCCATTTAACCGAGCTCAGCGCTCCTGGGTTTATCGTGCAGCTAAAAACGTCGATAACATGGTGGCGTTTGGTTCCTCGCGTGATCTGCGTGTGCCCGGTACCTATCTTTTTCTCAGCTGCCCGTTTCCTACTTTGAAAGAAGACGCCAGCGCGACAAAGCCGCTTCGGATTGGTCAGTTTTGCCGCCAGCCTTACGATGCTCCATCCTTTTTTAATGTGTCAGGGATGAGCTACGGGGCGTTGTCCCGGCCAGCTGTATTAGCCTTAGCGAATGGTGCAAGACAGGCAGGGTGCTGGATGAATACCGGTGAGGGGGGCTTATCACCCTTTCATATCGAAGGCGGCTGTGACGTTGTTTATCAGATTGGCACCGCGAAGTACGGCGTACGCAACGGTGATGGTGGGCTGGCTGATGAAAAGCTGAAAGAAAAAGCGGCGCTACCTCAGGTAAAGATGTTCGAAATTAAGCTGAGTCAGGGTGCAAAGCCGGGTAAAGGCGGGATTCTGCCAGCGGAGAAGGTGAGCAAAGAAATTGCGGATATTCGTGGTATCCCATTGGGTGAAGCGTCCATTAGTCCGAACCGACATCCCGACATTGCATGTATCGATGATCTGCTGGATATGGTCGAACGTGTACGCGATGTGAGTGGCAAACCTTGTGGATTTAAACTGGTGCTGGGTGACGCGAGTTGGTTGGATGAGTTTTGCCTGAAGATAAAAAGTCGTGGCGTAGAAGCCGCGCCAGATTTCATTACGCTGGACAGCTCTGATGGTGGCACAGGGGCGGCACCTATGCCGTTAATGGATAGTGTCGGCCTGCCACTGCGTGAGAGTTTACCTATTCTGGTGAATAAATTGGTAGAGCACGATCTGCGGGATCGTATCCGGGTGGTTGCATCGGGTAAGCTGATTAATCCAACGGATGTGGCTGGCGCGATCTGCATGGGGGCTGATTTTGTGGTGTCGGCGCGCGGTTATATGTTTGCGTTGGGCTGTATTCAGGCACTGCAATGCAATAAGAACACCTGTCCGACCGGAATTACTACACACGATCCTGATCTTCAGCGTGGTCTTGTTCCAGAAGATAAGGCAGAGCGTGTACGCAACTATCATGATCATCTGGTACATGAGGTTGAGATGATTGCACACTCGTGTGGTGTTTCCGAACCCCGTCAGCTGCGGCGCAAGCACGCCGCGATCGTGGTCGAAGGTAGCCGTTCAGTACCGCTGGATATTCTTTACCCTGAGTACTGAGACTCCACTGCTATAAGCGAAGCATCAAAAAGCCAGCGAGGTTAATCTCAGCTGGCTTTTTTGTATGTAATTATTCGTTGAACCAGAGTTCATCGATATCATCGTGCAGTTTTTTTTCTTCGAAGTGTTTTTCTATCGCGCGGCGGGCTCTTAAGGAGCGGCGGGAAGCAACTTTCTTTTTACTTAGCTGCTCTTCTTCTTGGTATCCGACCAGCAAGTCGAACACTTCTGTCTGAATAGTGTTGAGGTCCTGCTCTTTTCTAACCAGCATAATTCAAGCTCCTAGATCATCACAGTCAGGAGATCGATCTGCTATCCACCCGGACAGTCAAAGATCTCTCTGAGATAGTCTGTTGAAGGGTGTGCAAAGCTGGTTTTCCGCAATAAATACGCTGGTTACGTATGGGGAAATCAGCCGGTGCATTCATCCCTTGGTTTTTCTTTTATCGCAGATGTGAGCAAATATCAAACAATCTGAGAGTCAGAACGGATGCTAACGGCTCTGCATTGCAGAAAAATTAAAGCTGAGAAGGGAGAGATAGACCTTAGTCTAAAATCTAAAGATCAGTGGCCTGAACAGACCACTGATGCTGATCAGTGGAGGGTTATTCGTGATCCAGAGTGGATTGTCCCTGACGACGAATCGGAGGACGTTTGTCATTCTGGCGCAATGACCGCAGGCTACGCTTAATCGTTTTAAGGTGATCGAGCAAACCCGGTCCGAGCTTCATCGCCACACCCACTGCGAGGACGTCGATAACAACCAGATGAATCACGCGGGATGACATCAGGGTACTTAGATCTTTGTCTTCTTCCACATCAATGGGAATGGCAATGGTTGCCAGTTCGGCCAGAGGGGTACCACCCGGACATAAAGAGATCACTGTAGCACCAGTCTCTTGTACCAGCTTCACGGTATGCAGCAGGTCTTTGGTGCGCCCCGTCTGGGAGATCGCGACCACAACGTCACCTTCTTTGAGCGTCACAGCAGAGATGGTCTGCATATGTGGATCAGAATAAGACGTTGCGGTGATCTGCAGACGGTGAAACTTGTGCTGCGCATCCGTACATACCGGTGCTGATGCACCAAAGCCGTAAAATTCGACGCGGGTGGCCTTAGCCAGCACTTGAATGGCATCTTCAAGAATCTGCGGATCGAGCTGTTCGCGGATATTCATCAAGTTGCCGATCATAGAGTCGAAGATCTTGGTCTTGAACTCGGTGACTGTATCTTTGCGGTTCAGAGAAAATTGTTCAAAGTTAGGATTTGAAGCAACGCCCTGTGCCAGCGTCAGTTTGAAGTCCTGAAAACCGTCATAGTTTAACGCACGACAAAAGCGCACCACGGTCGGTTCGCTGACATTGGCTTCCGAGGCCAGATCAACAATACGCATGTGGATGACGTCATTGGGATGCGCCAATACAAAGTCTGCAACCTTCTGTTCAGACTTTCGCAGCTTTGGCCGGGCATCGGCAATGGACTTCAACAGGTTAAAGGAGTTCAAGGTTATTCCCCACGGGCTAACAATCGCCAAAAGTATATCAAGCTTATCTACGATAGGGAGCCTTTTAGATCACGCTTTCATAGCCCCAACTGCTAAATATGTATCACAGCTCAAGTTTTTTCGGTGGTACCAGATGAAGATCAGGTGTAGTTCGCTGTTTCATGTCAATTGCGAGTCGGCGCCCTGAGTGCTATTTTCAATCCCACTGCAAAAAAATAATTCAAGGGAGTAGGCTTGTGAAACGTCGTCAATTTTTGCAAGGCGCAGGTGCGGCCACATTGGCAGCCGGCGCAATGGCATCCGGCGCTGCCCATGCAGCACCAGAGTACAAATGGAAAATGGTCACTACGTGGCCGAAGAACTTCCCGGGACTGGGTACTGGCGCAAACTATCTGGCTAAGCTGATTGGTGAAATGACCAACGGCCGTGTTCAGGTAAAAGTGTACGGTGCAAAAGAACTGGTGGGTGCACTGGAAATCTTTGATGCTGTTTCACGTGGTACGGCAGAAATGGGCCACGGCGCTGCGTACTACTGGAAAGGTAAGAGCATCGCGGCGCAGTTCTTTGCTGCGGTACCTTTTGGCCTGACGGCTCAGGAGATGAACAGCTGGTTGTACCACGGTGGCGGTATGGAGCTGTGGGAAGAGCTGTACGCGAAGTTTGGTCTGGTGCCAGGTGCTGCAGGTAGCACGGGTGTGCAGATGGGTGGTTGGTTTAACAAAGAGATCAACAGCCTGGATGACGTTAAAGGCCTGAAGATGCGTATGCCGGGTCTGGGTGGCGAAGTCCTGAAACGTGCGGGCGGTACTCCGGTATTGCTGCCGGGTGGTGAAATCTTCCCAGCACTGCAGTCAGGTGCGATTGATGCTTCCGAGTGGGTAGGACCTTACAACGATTTGGCGTTCGGTCTGTATAAAGCGGCTAAGTATTACTACTACCCAGGATGGCATGAGCCAGGTACTACGCTGGAAAGCTTCATCAACAAGGAAGCGTTCGAAGCGTTGCCGAAAGACCTGCAGGTTTTGGTCCGTAATGCTATCCGCGTGGCTAACCAGGATATGCTGGCTGACTTCACTGCGAAGAACAACCGTGCGCTGGAACAGCTGGTGACAGAGCATGGCGTACAGCTGCGCAAGTTCCCGGATGATGTACTGAAGAAACTGAAAACCTTGTCTGACGAAGTGGTAGCAGAAGAAGCTGCGAAAGATCCAATGGCACAAAAAGTGTATGACTCTTTCGTGAAATTCCGCGATCAGGCGACTGCATGGCATGCGGTGTCCGAGCAGGCTTATATGAACGCTCGCTCCTTGAAGTAAGATAAACGGTACACAAAAAAGCAGGCCCTAAGCCTGCTTTTTTTATGCCTGTTTTAGCTGCAGTCGCGAGTCGCGTGCTGCAGCTTTGATAGCTTACCCGTACACCAGATCCGGCAACCAGGTTGCCAGACTTGGCCAGTAAGCCAGCAGCGCCAAGGCAATCAACTGAATGGCGATGAACGGTATAACACCCCGGTAGATCTGCATGGTGGAGATACTGTCCGGTGCTACCCCGCGCAGATAGAACAGGGCGAAACCAAACGGTGGCGTCAGGAATGAGGTCTGCAGGTTCAACGCAAACATCACACCCAGCCATACAGGATCCAGTCCCATATTCAGCAGAATCGGCGCGACAATCGGTATCACCACGAAGGTGATCTCAATGAAGTCGAGGAAGAAGCCGAGCAAGAAAATCACCAGCATGACCAGCAACATCGCACCGACTACGCCTCCCGGCAGTTCGGTGAGGAAGTCCCGCACCATGTCATCACCGCCATAACCGCGGAAGACCAGTGAGAAGATCGATGCGCCAATCAGGATGACAAAGACCATCGAGCTGACCTGAGTGGTAGAGCGCATCACCTCACGCAGTACATTCAAACTGAAGCTTTTACGTGCCATCGACAGCACAATCGCTCCGACAGCGCCGACAGATGCTGCTTCGGTCGGGGTTGCCAGTCCACCAAGGATGGAACCCAATACAAGGCCAACTAGCAGGACGGGCGGCACCAATGCTTTCAGTACCCGGCTACCAAGATTGTTAACGGCGTCACGCTCTTCGGCAGGAATCGCCGGTACTAGCTCAGGTTTCGTGATTGCTTTAAATACAATATAAAGAATATACGCACCCACCAACATCAGGCCGGGAATCAGTGCGCCAAGGAACAAGTCGCCGACCGTGACGGTATCCGGTGAAAAAATGCCCCGATCAAGCTGGGATTGCTGATACGCGGAAGAGATTACGTCACCCAGCAGTACCAGTACGATGGATGGCGGGATGATCTGACCCAGCGTACCGGAAGCACAGATAGTACCTGCCGCAATGGAGGGGTCATAACCACGGCGCAGCATGGTCGGCAGTGATAGCAGGCCCATCGTCACAACGGTCGCCCCCACGATACCGGTACTGGCTGCCAGTAGCATACCAACCAGAGTGACTGAGATGCCCAGTCCACCGCGCATGGGGCCAAACAGCAAGGCCATGGTATCCAGCAGCTCTTCGGCGATCCGGGATTTCTCCAGCATGACACCCATAAACACAAACAGTGGTACTGCGATCAGCACCTCGTTGTTCATGATGCCAAACAGGCGGTTCGGGATCGCTTCAAGGAAAACTGAATCAAAATGTCCGGTGTAAGCCCCGATGGCTGCAAACAGCAGACCGGTGCCCGCCAGTGCGAAGGCCACGAAATAGCCCAGCAACAGTACAAAAATAGCGCCAACAAACAGCAGCAGAGGTAGAAATTCCATCATAGTGCGTGACCCTCTTCTTCCTCTAGCAAGTGCCCCTGACCGGTCAGCACTAATATGCTGCGCAGGATTTCACCGATACCTTGCAGCATCATCATTGCAGGCATTAACAACAGACTGGTTTTAAGGATGTATCGAAAAGGGATACCTCCGGCTTCCTGAGAGCCTTCGGTCAGCTCCCATGACGTGGCTACATACTCCCAGGAGATGTAAAAGATAAAACCGGTAACCGGTAGCAACAGACACACTGTGCCGAAGAGGTTGATGATGGCTTTACCTTTTTCACCCATCGGGCGATAAAAGATATCCACGCGCACGTGGCCATCATGTTTTAGCGTATAGGCGGCCCCTAGCAGAAAGACGAAGCTGTGCATGTAGATCACAGATTCCTGCAAGGCGACATTGCCTATGTTGAACAGGTAACGCATCACCACGATGGTAAACGTGGCCAGCACCATAGTCAGAGTCAGCCAGGAGATAGCCCGGCCAGTCCACTCACTGATCCCATCGATCAGTCGCACGAGTGTGCTAAGAGGTGTATTTGAAGAGGTCATACGGTCGCATACCCTATGAAGCTTTTTATTATTAACGCCAAAGTATAACAATATTGCTCATGCTAATTGCATCCGTAGTATCGCGTACGTTGATCTTATTCGGATATTTGATTTAAAAACCGTACAATAGGCGCATATATATATGTCCGTACCGGTGGAGAACAGAGACTATGTCCGATCAGTCTACTAACCCGCAGCTGTTTGAGCTGCAAGACTGGCAGCTGGTTGCCTTCAGTGCAGCCCTGAGTGAACGCATGTTTCCGAACTTTGCGCTTTTTTCGCGTCTGGTGGAGTTTGGCAACGCACAACAGCTGCGCCAGATCCTGAATGGTGTCTGGGATAAGCTGGCAAACACCGGTGCCAAGATGAACTTCGAAGTTCAGCTGGATAAGGTTGAGGCTAACATCCCTGATCTGGAAGAGTTCACGATGTACGGTGCTTTTCCGGCGAATGACGCGGTGGTCGCGCTGTACTCAACTCTTAACGTCGTACTTGTCGCAGACGCTGAAGAAGCCGCTAATATAGCGAGCTTATCCCGTGAATGCGTTGCGACGTTTATCGAGGTCAGTGAAGCGGATGATCAGCTTTCCGACGAAGACGTTGTTCGCCTGATCAACACGCATGAAATGATGGAGCAGGAAGAGGCTTTTCAGGACGAAGTTCTGGCCCGGATTACTGCGGCGAAAAAGGCCAACAAAGAACTGATCACTGAACTGCGTGCGCTGGCGCACAACGAAGGTGTCAGCAATATCGGGATCACTGACAGCGAATGATTTTACGTATTGGTCTGTTGCTTCTCATATTGCCACTCGTGGTCATGATGGGTTCCTACTTCACTGAGCTGTCGGCGGTGAATGCCTGTCTGAGTGCTGGCGGCTCCTACGACTATTTTAATGGTGTGTGTGACCAGACCCTGACCCATGCTTACAGCCCGTTTATGGAGCGCAACCCGCTGTTGGTAAACGGTGGTATGTTGCTGTCTGTGTTGGGGTTATTCCTCTGTTTGGCAGGACTATATACCCGCGCACGTTGAGTCACGGCGACCCTCAGCGAGGGGCCGTGAATGTGTGCACCAAGGATTGATCTGAGAGATTCACGAAATGAAAAAGAAACTGGGAATTGCCGCGCTGGCGGTTGTTATCGCAGGTGCATTGCTGTTGTTATGGATGGCAAACAGCGGCTGGCTTGAGGATTTCAATGCTGAACAGAATCAGGTGTTTCAGGAAAGAATAGATGCCGGTACGGCGTTGGGTCAATCGGCCAATCAGCAGCAGTGTCTGGACCAGGCGCTACAGGATTTTGATGGCTGTTTGGGTTATCAGTGCACAGTTGCAGCCGGTAAGTTTCTCAAAGCGTGTTTAGTGCAGGCGTCGCCGAGCGATGGTTTTTGCGAAGGTGTGCCGGAGTTTCGTGACAAGCCGACCGAAGATGATAAGGACTGGGCAAAAGGTTATTGCCGTGAAAACAACATTCGCGGAGATAATTGCCGTTTGTTGATGCGCCAACAACAGCTGTTCTGCAGCCAATAATCACCATACCTGACCTTACTCATCATACGGTTGCCAGTATTAGGATACACTCAGACCTTTACGGGAAGCTGACATGTTTTGAGGAATATGGCACCCTTGCTCTGTTGTGGTGCGCGTTGCGTGACACGCCATTTCGATAGCTGGCTCTTCAGCGCATCACGCGTTAGGTGATTCTGAGCGCTTACGAAGTAGATTCTGCATGGAAAATCATAAAGTTCTCTTTATCGGGCCAGTAGGTTCGGGTAAAACAACTGCAATTCGTTCGATCAGTGACATCGATTGTCTGGACACCGAGGCTCAGGTGTCTGATGTGACCGGACGTCGTAAGCAGACCACTACCGTTGCGATGGACTATGGCCGTCTTACGCTGAGCGAAGCATCACGCGTTCATCTTTATGGTACGCCGGGACAGGCACGTTTCCGCTTCATGTGGGAGCTGCTTTCGGAAGAGATCGCCAAAGATTGTGCCGGTGTTGTGATGATGATCGACAATACCCGCAACTACCCCATGCGCGACCTTAAATACTACGCCCGTGAATTTGCGAACGTGATTGCCGACAAACGATTAGTGGTTGCGGTGACGCGTTCTGATCTGCGTGCACGCCCGTCACAGGACGAGTATTACGACCTGCTTAAAGAGTTGGGCAAAGAGGCATCGGTGTGTTTCATCGATGGGCGCCGGACGTCTGACCTGCTGGGGCTGGTTGAACTGATTCTGGA
>NZ_JBFGYC010000108.1:0-9070 GCF_041587635.1 Pontibacterium sp.
AACATTGACGTCGGCCATAAAGTACGCCCGGGTAAAGCTGAATATCACCGATACATCGTTCTCTTCAGTGATCAGCGTATCCACGTAGAGACCACCCGCTTCGTTATTTAGCAGCGGCAATACAAACGGCAACTGTTTGTCTTGGGTACGTACACGGCCGACGATATAAGCCCCTTTGTTTCGATAGAAGACCGTTTTAACCACTTCGATAGAGGTGCTTTCTGCATCATTAAATTCATCAGCCATGTTATTGCGCACATGCCGCATAATATTGCGAATATCCCGCCGTTTATTTTCCCAGGGGATATCAAAGGCCACATCGTCCAGCAACGTCGATATCATCGTCTGTAATCCACGAACGGGATAATACGTTCGATAGATTTCATCACCGGAATCCACAATCCGACCCGCCATCGAACTGTGAATAAACATATGCTGATCATCCAGCTGCAAATGCCCGAACAAACGACAATAGATTGAGTTGTAATAGGTTTCGGCCAATTCAAAATCATCGCGCAAGACGATCAGATTGATATAGGCCTGCTTCGCAAGAAGCCAAAGATCAGAGGTATGTAACGGCTCACCCACCGAGCGCTGTAATGCTTCAGCCGCATCCTGACACATACCCTCATAGAGATTGATACGTTCAGTCGAGGCGTGCTGCACAGCTCCCCAATCGGCTAACTCGAAACGGGCTTTCGCACCCGCGGTAATACGATGAAAGTGCGCACGGTAGTCAGAGAAACTCTGCAGAATGTCCTGTGCGATCTGTTCTGCCAACATCAGCATCGGTCTTACCCTCTGCGGCCAAAACACCCAGCCACTCTATAATGTAAGGTATGGATGACCTGCCACGGCCCAACTTTTTACTTTCGCCCATGCCATATAAACGTCAATTTAAGGGATTAGGCTTGAAAGTTAAGGGCTGCCAGTGGATTACACGATAGGAGAGATTGGATGTATAAGCTACCCGCGCTTGATGCAGTAAAAGAACTCAAAGCCATTGCGGTATTAACCAGCGGTGGCGATGCTCCAGGCATGAATCCTGCAATCCGCGGAGTTGTTCGTGCCGCGTTGAGTCACGGCATTCGTGTATATGGGGTCAATCGGGGCTACAGCGGATTGATCATCGGAGACATCTGGGAGATGAACTCCCGCTCCGTCACCAACATCGTACAACGCGGTGGAACGTTGCTAAAAAGTGACCGCTGCGAAGCATTTAAAGACCCGACCGTACGCCATCAGGCGGCTGAGATTCTGCGCGAGCGAGAGATTGAAGGCTTAGTTGTAATTGGCGGTGATGGTTCCCTCACGGGTGCAGCGCTGCTGGCCGAGGAGTCAGGTATCCCGGTTGTTGGCCTACCCGGCACAATCGACAATGATATCCACGGCAGCGACGATACCATCGGCTTTGATACGGCCGTCAATACCGCACTGGATGCTATCGACCGCATTCGCGATACCGCCCTCTCCCATGAGCGGCTGTTTCTGGTAGAAGTGATGGGACGTGATTCCGGTTTTATCGCCACACAGGTCGGGATCGCCTGCGGCGCCGAGATGGTGGTTATTCCAGAGGTCGAATTTAAGATCCAAAGTCTCTGCTTTCAGCTGGCGAACAACCGCGTCAAAGGCGAAGGTTCCAGCGGGATTATTGTT
Source organism: Pontibacterium sp. (assembly GCF_041587635.1). Classification (NCBI taxonomy): domain Bacteria; kingdom Pseudomonadati; phylum Pseudomonadota; class Gammaproteobacteria; order Oceanospirillales; family Oceanospirillaceae; genus Pontibacterium; species Pontibacterium sp. Next base: position 1,657 of record NZ_JBFGYC010000108.1, read on the forward strand.
GTGGCCGAAGGTCCGCGACCGGGGCTCACCTACCGCATAGCACAACAACTCGAAGAGAACGGTCAATCGCCCAAGGTTTGTATTCTTGGCCATATTCAGCGAGGCGGCAGCCCAACCGGACATGACCGGGTATTAGCCTCCTGCATGGGAGCAACCGCTGTCGACTACCTGCGGGCGGGGTACTCCAGCATCATGGTGGGCGTACAAAAAGGTGAAATTCTGGATGTTCCGCTGAAAGAGGTGCTAGAGCGCAAGAAACCCCTCGCCAGCGAATGGATCGCCATGAGCTCGCTGCTACACAAGTAGCTATCAGCTTCCCGGGGCGCTAAGATGCGTCCCCATGACCATCAGTGACTTACCTCTCCAGCAGCGCTATCAAGCCTACCTAGAACAGGGCTACGATGATGATCCGGTGCAACGCTATGCATTAGACCACTTATGCCAGCTGCAGCACCTACTCAATCAGCACCGCAGTCAAACGCTGCCACGCGGTCTTTATCTCTGGGGACCGGTCGGTCGGGGTAAAACCTTCCTGATGGATCTGTTCTGCGACTCCTTACAGGAGGATGACGGCAACGATTGCGCGTTACGTCTGCATTTCCACCGTTTTATGTCGCTGATCCACCAGCAACTGCAAGACTATTCCGGTCACGAAGACCCTCTGCAAGAAGTCGCCAAGGGGCTGGCACAGAAATACCGCGTGCTCTGCTTCGACGAGTTTCTCGTGGCTGAGATCGGCGATGCCATGTTATTGGGCCGGTTGATTGAACATCTGTTCCGGCAAGGTGTGACATTGGTCTGCACATCCAATCGCCCACCGGAAGAATTATATCGGGGCGATATCCATCGTGACCGTTTCGAACCTACGGTCAAACGTCTGCGAGAGAATATGACCGAAGTGGCGATAAACGGAGAGAAGGATCACCGTCTGCGAGCACTCACCCACAAGGCTGCGTTTTTTGTCGATAACCCGGAATCACTCAGCGACTTATTTCAACCCCATGCAGAACACGTACACAGCCGCGATACGGCTATTCTGGTCTGTCGACGTCCCATCCCCTGTATCGCCGCAACAACTGATGTGATCTGGTTCGATTTTAACGCCCTCTGCGAAGGCCCACGTAGCCATCTCGATTACATCGACATTGCTCGCCGCTTTCACACACTGTTTCTAAGCAACGTACCTTTGCTCGGCGGCAAGCAATATGAGCGTATCAAAGCCCGCGGCACCGAAGACGGAGCCATCGGCTCAAAATCCACCGGTGAGCGGCAGGTAATGATTGGCCAGTCGGATGATCCCGCCCGACGGTTTATAGCATTAGTGGATGAGCTCTATGACCGCAGGGTTAATCTGTTCCTGAACGCGGCGACCGATCTGGATACACTCTATCAGGGTGATCTGCTGGCCTTTGAGTTTAACCGTACCCGTAGCCGCCTGACCGAGATGGCCTCGGAAGAGTATCAACAAGCGGCACACCAACCCTGACCGCCGGCTCAATCCGGCCTGCTGCTCACCCCAGATACGAGCCTCTTCCTGCAATCCTGTTAAGCTTTCACTCAGCGATCACCACTTATATTGGCAGGCCAGCCATGAGGAACCCACAATGCGAAGCCTGATGCGATTTTTCTTTCAGGGACTCCTGATTCTGCTACCGGTCATTCTGACCATCTATCTGGTCTACCTGATCTTCACCGCTCTGAACGAAACCGTGTTTTCTGCCATCGGCAGCCTCTTAACCCTTTTCTTTCCGGCACTGGACCCGGGGTTGAGTGCAACACTTGCCGGCACCGCCGTCACCCTGATCGTGATTACCGCAACCGGCCTGCTCGGTTCGCTGTATCTGGGCCGTTATTTAATGGGTTATGTGGATCGTTTTCTCGATCGTATCCCGCTCGTCAAGCTGCTCTATAACGCACTGAAAGATCTGTTCAACGCCTTTTTAGGAGACACTAAAAGTTTTGATAAACCTGTACTTGTATATTTGAGCGAAGATAAGCGGATTAAAGCGATGGGATTTATGACACGGGAAAGTATGGAGAGCTTCGGCTTGGAAGATGAGGTCGCAGTCTATCTGCCGCAATCGTATAACTTTGCCGGCAACCTGATTATTGTTCCAAAAACTCAGGTTGAACGACTGGATGTCGCAGCCAGTCAGGTGACCGCCTTTGTGGTCAGCGGAGGTGTCTCCACTGACCGTCAGAACAGCAATTAACCGCGATGATCCGACACAAACGGGTTACTCTCACGTTCATGACCGAACGTAGACATCGGCCCATGCCCTGGAATGAAATCAACATCGTCACCTAACGGGAACAACTTCTCGCGAATAGATGCGATCAGTGTTGGATGGTCACCTTTAGGGAAATCCGTACGGCCAATCGAGCCCTGAAACAAAACATCACCCACCATCGCGATCAGATCACCGGGATGAAAGAACACCACATGGCCCGGCGTATGGCCCGGGGTATGCAAAACGCTCAGTGACTGATTGCCCACCTGCACATCATTGCCTTCATCCAGCCAGCGATCAGGGGTAAAACCTTCCACTGGTGGAAACCCGAACATCGTACACTGCTGATCCAGACCATCAATCCAGAACTTATCCTCAATATGCGGACCTTCTACCGGCACACCGGCTTTTGCTACCAGCTCAGCAGTCCCCCCCACATGATCGAGATGAGCGTGTGTCAGCAGGATTTTCTCCAGCGTTACACCTTCCTCCTCCACCGCCGCCAGAATACGATCAACGTCACCACCCGGGTCGATCACCGCAGCTTTGTTGGTTTCTTCGCACCAGATCAGAGTGCAGTTCTGCTGGAACGGTGTCACAGGGATAATTCGGAATTTCATAAAGTACAGCGCCTCACTGGTTGATACGACCGAGTATATCAGAGGCAAAATGACGACGGCATAACCGAACGATGATCAACGCTAAGAGTTTGCCTGATCCAGGTCACGCCAGCGACGGATCAGTTTACGACTGTAACTACCGGAAGGGTGGCGATAGGTTTTCAGTGCAAGCTGCCAGACCTGTTCCAACAGTGCCTGCTCACGCCCTGAAGATACGTGCTTTAAGCGAACCAAATCATCAGTCCAGAATACACGTCGGTGACTGTTCAGATAATCCTGCAAGATAGTCAGATCATGCAGCTGCCCTAAATATTCACCCAGCATTTTCAGGCGTGCCCGTTGTTTATGCAGCTGCGTCGGAAACAACAGCGAAAATTGATAATAGAATCGTTTCACTTGTTTGCGCCATCTGTGCAACTGTTCCGCTTCGGGTTGCTGTTGAATCTGCTTCCAATGCTGACGTCCGGCATCGTACTCTACGGCAATGGCCGCACGTAAGGCCTTCTGATCATATGTCTTCAGATGCCAATGACGTGCATTTTTCTGTATGCGCCGCAAGCAGGTACGTGCATGTTCTAACGGCTCTAATCCAGTATCGCCTAAACAGGCGGCATGATAATGCTCAAACACAGGGCCACGTAATCGTTCACAACATTCATGATCGCAGATCTCTTGCAGTAACTGCTCCATGGTATCAAGCAACACCCGGGCATCCCGGTTATCAGACAAGCCCCCTGCCAACGCCTTGCTCTGTTCATCCGCCAAGCGATATGCCGATTTTCCTATCCCCGCGCGTAACAAACGTAAAAATGCCCGCATCCGCTTCATCCCCGTCCGGGTATCATGAACCACCTCATCACGTTGCGTCATGTTGGCCCGCGCCAGAATTTTGTTAATACTTTTCAGGTGGTTATCTACCGCTTGATGGGCCTCCCTCCCCAATCGTTGACTGGCGTACAGTGCAATAGCCATGATGGGTCTCGCTTTCAAATATCTCTGTTCAAAGAATAGACCACTGCGAATGAGCTACACTGAGAGGTGCAGGAGCCCCAACCGGCAGGAGCCTCAATGAGAGGTGAATACCATGTCCCTTGCGCCAACCATTCAGCGCTATCTGGATAACCAGCATATTAACTACAAACGCGTTTTTCATCCTTACGCCGAAACCGCTATGGGCTGTGCCCTCGCAGCCAAAGTTCCCCCTAAACGGGTCGCCAAAGGTGTAGTACTGAGAGACGATGAAGGTTTTGTGATGGCCGTTGTACCAGCCGACCGTCAGGTCGATTTGCGCGCTGTGAATCATTTCACTAACCGCCTGCTGACCACAGCCCGTCAGAACGATGTCAAAATCCTGTTCCGGGATTGTGCAACAGGTGCGGTGCCCAGCTTAGGTCAGACTTATAATCTGCCTGTAATCTGGGATGACCATCTGGGTGAAGAGCCAGAATGCTATCTGGAAGCCGGAGACCACCGCGAGCTGGTCAGAATGAATCGGGACAGTTTCCTCGATTCGATGAAAAATCAGCCCCACGGCAGGATTAGCTTTTAAAAGCGGATCAGCACTCACCCCCAACTATGCGGCGACAAACGATGTCGTCGCATACTTTTCCTCTCCGATCTCACTCTTTTACACCTTCACCACTTTACAGCCGACTCGTATTTGCGGATAAAGGGGATATACCTGCTATCTGAGCGAAAGGACCTGGCAGCACATGAAAAAACTGAAACACGAAGCAGAACTGGTACGACAGGCACTCACCGTAGGGGCAGCCTATTTCGAAAAGCGTGGCGCCGGAAAATTTGAAGCAACCGACAGCGCCAGCAACAAAGTCACCGCCGTTTACCGTTTACTGGTGCAGGATGGTTTGATTCAACCGCTGGCTAAGGATCAGGAAAACGAGCCGAATATGAAACATAAACTGGCGCTGTGGATAGAACGCCAGCTACCGGACAATCACCCATTGAAAAACGGCTAATCCCGGATACATACATCCGCGTGGGGTGCTTTAGCGCACCAAACGCGGATTACCGCACTTTCTTGAATGACCAATCACCATACAAGTATTTATTTTTATTGGGATGCGCCTCTTTCTTATACTTTCCGCAAGTTCCCGCTACCAAAATCCACACCTAAGCACTACATTTATACAACGATCTGTCCTATAACACTTCGGGCTGGCATCACATAGTCTGGTTGTAAGCGCTTACTCGGATAGCTCCAATTGTCTGGTCACTTGGCTAAGTCAGGATGCAGTCATGGCGCATGTAAAACGGATTTCGCTGGCACTTACTCTTCTGCTCGTAGTGTCTCTCGGTATTTATGTACAACAAGGGTTGAACAGCCGCACACCACCTCTATCCATCCGCATCGCGGTTTCACAAACACCGCTGAGTACGCCTTTTTATGTTGCTCAGAACAACGGTTATTTTAACGATCAGGATATCGAGGTTGAACTGGTACCTTATGTCGGTGGACACCTCTGCTTCCAGGCACTGACAAATGGCGAAGTGGATCTGGCCACCACATCCGATTCGGTCATCATGTTTAACAGTTTTGATCGCCGTGATTTTTCTATCCTGAGCAGCTTTGTAGAATCCGATAACGATATAAAGGTGATATCACCCGCCCCGTTGGAGATAAGCGAACCCGGGCAACTGCGCGGACGGCGTATTGGGGTCATTCATAACACCGCCAGTGAATTTTTCCTGCACAGCCTGCTGCTGATCAGTGGTATTTCCCCTCAAAACGTAGAACTCATCTCTCTGCGCCCAGACGAAATGTCCGCTGCTCTGCTGGATGATCAGATTGATGCGGCGTCTGTTTGGGAGCCTTACGCCTACGAAGCGTTACAACAATCCGAACCACCACCTAACATCATCAACGCAAGGGGCATGTATACCCTGTCTTTTAATCTGGTCAGCATGCGCCCTCAAGTTTCTAATCAATTGACCGAACACAGAAAAGTACTCGCAGCCCTCGGTGAGGGCCATTCGTTACATCGCAAAACATCCGGAAGAATCACAGCGGATCATTGCACAGCAACTGCAACGCGACCCCAAGGCCATTGCACACAGCTGGAACGACTATGTTTTTAAACTCTCACTCAGCAACTCTTTGATCTCCACACTGGAGAGTGAAGCACGCTGGGCCGTCACCCAACACCGAGTAAGCTCAGCATCCATACCCGACTACCGTACATTTATCGACGATACTGCGTTGTCATCCACTGAACCTACGGCGTCACTGATACGATGAAAATTTCTCAGCGACTTGTCATTCTGGCGACCAGCGCCGTTGCTCTATCGATCGCCCTGACCGGTAATATGCTCTGGCAGGACTATCAGCAATCCAGAATTTTTTCACGACTGGAGGATGCCTATCGGGTACAAACCGGTATTGAAACAATGCGGGCACATCTTAGTAACTATCAGCAATACAGAAACTTGTCTCCCCTGAGCGAGAGTCGCTTACTGTATGAAGAGCTGGATGTCATGCTGAGTCAGTCAGCCAATACACTGGATCAACAGGAGGTTTACCTTCAAAGCCTGAACAAACGCAATAACAGCGTAGGTTTTCTACTGGACCAGATGATCCGAATTCACGAGAGCGGCCAGGATCAATCCCAAACCGATGCCCTGACTCACCTCAGCAATCTGCTCTCCTCAGTCATCCAATCGATGTCTGAAGACACTGTGCGACTGGAACAATATGCCGTTGATGGCTCGAAGCAACTGCACACACAAGGAAACCTACTGACAGGCGGCCTGTTATTAGCACTCACACTGCTGTTATCCGGTTTAAGCCTGCGCACCGCTAAGTTATTCAAGCAACGTATCTCATTGCTGGATCAGGGTATTCGTCACCTGAGCGAAGGCGACACCCGCATCCAGATTGAAATGGATGCCGGAGATGAGTTCAGTGAAGTCGCCCACCATTTCAATCAAATGACGGACAGGCTGCAGGAAAGCTCGATCTCCCGTAATCAGTTGCAGATTGAGGTAGAGCGCCGCACGCAAGAGCTTGAGATGCAGAAACAAGCCCTGAGACAATTGGCAGATCATGACGAGCTCACCCAGTTGCCCAACCGTACCTATTTCCGTAACAGCTTGCTCAGTACGATCCGGAAAAGCGAACGCCATGGTAACGCCGTAGCCGTACTGTTTATGGATCTCGATAAGTTCAAACAGATCAACGATTCATTAGGGCACAATGTGGGGGATGAGGTATTGCAGGAAGCGTCCCGTCGTTTTCGTGATCGCCTGCGCTGCAGTGACTTCGTTGCCCGACTTGGCGGCGATGAATTCACCGTGATTATCGAACCTCTGGATAATCCTCAGGATGTTGCAAACATTGCCCAACAGCTTCTGCAATGTATGCAGAAACCGGTTCTGGTAAAGCAACACTCACTGCATCTGGGTACGAGTATTGGTATCAGTGTCTTCCCTCAAGACGGAAAGGATGTCGCCACCCTGATGCGAAATGCCGATCTGGCAATGTATAAGGCGAAAGAGAACGGAGGCAACCGTTTCCACTTCTACAGTGAGGATATGACCCAGGACGCA
>NZ_JBFGYC010000109.1:0-9047 GCF_041587635.1 Pontibacterium sp.
ATGGCTACTGGCATCGTAAAATGGTTTAACGACGAGAAAGGTTTCGGTTTCATTCAGCAGGAGCAGGGTCCAGACGTATTCGTTCACCACACTGCTATCCAGGGTGAAGGTTTCCGTTCTCTGGCTGAAGGCCAGAAAGTAGAATTCACCGTTGCTCAGGGTCCTAAAGGTCCACAGGCTGAGAACGTAACTGCAGCATAATTTTTATACTGTAGTATATTATCAGGGCGACTTGCCTGGTCGTCCTGATCTGTATTTCCCGCACGACCTTTTCATAAAGAAAGATCCTTCAAGTTCTTCCACTTCGTATCGCTTCCGAACCCTCTAAGCATTAAATGTACTGTTACGTATATTCATACGTTACGTAAAATTTCTACGCTTATTCGCTCACAAAAAAAGCTTCACTTCGTCATTTGTCAGCAAGCGATAATCACCCGCGTTTAATTGAGCATCCATTTCTAGGGCGCCAATCTGTTCCCGATGTAAACCAACCACTTTATTGTCAAAGAATCCAAACATTCGCTTCACCTGATGATAACGCCCCTCATACAATGTGAGTTTGGCCCGGTGGTCAGAAAGGATCTCAAGTTGAGCAGGTAGCGTGGTTAAGTCTTCATACGCGAAATAGATACCACGACGAAACACATCAGCGTACTCCGCCTCTATCTTATCTTCCGTTTCAACCAGGTAAACCTTAGGAATCCGCGTTTCAGGTTGGGTCACTTTACGAGACCAGCGCCCGTCATTGGTAATGAGCATCAGGCCCGTGGTGTTCAGATCTAACCGCCCTGCAATATGAAGATCAGCACGCAACGCTGGCGGCATAAGGTCCAGCACCGTCTGGTGTTTCTCATCGATCGTTGCGCTCACCACCCCTTGCGGTTTATGCAACATGTAATAACGTGCTGTCTGATCCTGCAAAATTCGCTCATCCAGGCTGATCTTCTGCATCGGTTCGACCTGTAGTGAACCGTCCCGGCACACCCGTTCGTTGACCTGCACACGCCCGGCCAAAAGCCATTGGCGCACCGCTTTGCCGCTCTCTCGGGTTTGCTGTGTAAGAAATCTATCCAGTCGCATGCGCGCTATTATGCCAGAGTTCACCATGAGACCGGCCATACAGCAGCACTTCAGATACAATAAAACGCATCTTCCGTTGATAAGGTGTCCCTGAAAGATGCTTACCCCCCAAACATTTTCCATCCGGCCTGCACTTGAAAGTGAAATTGAGTCGATCTGTCAGCTTTGGCTCAAATTGGACGCCAGCAAAAAACAGCAACCTTTTGGCGGTGATCTGCAGGATGAAGTTAAGCAACGTACTGAAAACTTGGTCACTCATAGTATTACGTCAGAGACCGCTATCTCTCTGGTCGCCGAAACGGAAGACGGACTGGTAGGAACCCTGTCAGCGTATATTTATGAAAAGCCAGCAGTCGCACTGCCTAAGATAGCGGTTCTGTATTCCCTTTGGGTTGAGCCGGAACACCGCCGCCACGGTATAGCATCCGCACTTTTACAGGCTGCTGAAACACAGCTGAAGACAATGGGGGCCCAATGCCTTCAAGTCGCATGGGACAGCGATAACCCAACAGCCGCTGCATTTTGGCAAAGAGAACAGTTCACAGCGTACGAAGTCATTGCCAGCAAAACGTTGAAATAGATCCCTCTCCTTGATCCTAAACGCACTTTTGACACAGACCTGCTGTGAAAAAAGCATTACAATCCAACCACAACAGAAGATTGTTGCTCCATTTAGATACTCAGAGAAATAAAATACCCATGAAACTCGACCCACTCGACCTGGCTATTCTTGATCAATTACAAAAAGATGCTCGCTTGTCGAACCAAGAACTTGCTGAAAAAGTGGGCCTTTCACCCTCCCCTTGTTGGCGTCGGGTAAAGCGTCTTGAAGAGATTGGCGTTATTAAAGAGTATGTAGCGCTATTAGCACCCAAGGAGATTGGTGTGCCTGTTCTGGCTTATGCTCAGGTATCTCTGAACGATCACCGCCCAGAATCATCAGAGCGTTTTGACGAATTTGTCCGCTCCAGCGCCCAAATCTTAGAATGTTGCTCAGTCAGCGGCGAATACGATTATCTACTGAAAATTGCGTGTGGCAGCATGGAAGCTTACGAAACCTATATCAACCGCGAACTTTTACGTCAGACCGATATCCGCTCGATGAACACCAGCTTTGTCTTAAACCAGAAAAAGTCCACCACCGCACTTCCACTCTAAGCCTCGCGATTCTCCCTAATCTCATTGCCTGATCACTTTTGCGATCAAAGGCAGGGATTACTTTGCCCAAATAAAGACAAGAAAAATAATTCCAGTTTTTACTTAAAAAAGAAAGATAATTCCAATCAAAGAACAATTCATGCATCTTCTGTCCAAAATTTGATCTGGATCTAAAGCCCCATATGGGTAACTGCGTAACATGGCTCAAAATGATTCATTTTTCACATAGGTGTGCACCGAAAAACTATCATAAGCACACCCAAGGAGCCGATATTGAACGCCGCCGAACCCAGATCCGCAGATCTGCGCCAGTTTATCTCTGGTAACGAAGCTATAGCACAAGCTGCCCGTGATGCGGGTGTGAAAGTTGCTGCTGCTTATCCAGGCACACCTTCCACTGAAATCCTTGAGTACGTTTCTCAGTATCCCGACATCTATTCAGAATGGTCGATCAACGAGAAAGTCTCTCTGGAGGTGGCAATTGGTGCATCAATGGCGGGCAGTCGTGCTCTGTGTGCAATGAAGCATGTCGGAATGAACGTCGCATCGGATGCTTTTATGACTCAGACGCTGGTCGGTGCTGTCGGTGGCCTGGTTATCGTTGTCGCGGATGATGTGGGCTTATCATCATCGCAGAATGAGCAAGACTCCCGCTATTGGGGCCGCTTTGCTCACCTGCCGATACTCGAACCCAGTGATGCACAAGAAGCCTATGAAATGACTCGAGCGGCCTACGGTATCTCCGAACAATTTGAGGTGCCGGTCATCGTTCGCCTGACCACACGTATCTGTCATGTGAAAGGTGTCGTCATCAACAGCGAACCCGAAAGCCATACAGGCACTGGATTTAAGAAAGATCCTGCGCGCTTTGTCATGGTTCCCGGTAATGCCAAGAATCGAATTCCAATGATGATGGCACGCGATGAAACCTTAAAAAGTTTCGCTGCCGACACCGAGCTGAACCGTATCGACTCAGGTTCAGATACGCGGGTCGGTTTCGTCACATCTGGCGCGGCTTACTATCACGTGAAAGAATCCTTCCCTGACTCGCCAGTATTTAAACTGGGTTTCAGCCATCCAGCACCCATTGAGAGCATTCGCACCTTCGCTGGAGATGTGCAAAAACTGGTTGTGGTCGAAGAAGTCGAACCGCTTCTGGAAACCGAACTGCGTGCAGCCGGTGTAGACGTTTACGGCAAGGACCTGCTGCCTAAAATTGGCGAGTTATCACCGTCAGTCATTACGCCCCCGGTGAGTAAACTGATCGGGGAAGCCATTGCGGAAAGCGAACTGATTCCAACCGCTCAGGTGTTCCCTCGCCCTCCAACCATGTGTGTCGCGTGTCCACATCTGGGGATCTATTACTGCCTGTCCCACGTGAAGAACACCATCATCTCTGGCGATATCGGCTGCTATACACTCGGTGCCGGGCACCCTTGGAATGCACTGGATACCACCATCAGCATGGGGGCCTCACTGAGTGTTGCTCAGGGCTTGGACAAAGGCCGCGCAGAGTGCGATGAGAACAAGAACGTGCTCGCGGTCATCGGTGACTCTACGTTCCTGCACATGGGTATGCAGGGCCTGCTGGATATTACCTACAACAAGGGCAACGTCACCATTCTGCTGCTGGATAACCGTGCGGTGGGTATGACAGGCGGACAGGATGCGCCATCTTCAGGCCTTAACTTGCATGGCGAGCAAACCATGCAGGTAGACTTCCGAAAACTGTGTGAAGCTCTGGGTGTCAAACCGGAACGGATCCACGAAGTCAATCCATACGAGATGCCGATTCTGTTTAAAGCACTGCGACAGGAGGTCAAAGTTCCTGAACCGTCGGTCATCATCACCAACCAACCCTGTGTTCTCACCGAACGCTACAGCAAGCTGCCCCCACTGAAAGTCGACGCGGACAAGTGCACCGGCTGCAGTAACTGTCTGGATGTCGGTTGTCCGGCTATTCTGGTTGATCGTCGGGAGACTGTTGTGAAACCGAACGGTAAAGAGAAAGAGCTCGCCTTTGTCAGCATCGATACAGCGGCCTGCACAGGCTGCAATCTGTGCACCAAACCCTGCGCCCCGGATGCCATTATTCCGGCATACAACGTCACAAAAATAGATGCGGTGGAAATCAAGTGAATAACGAAGTAACTAATATTCTCGTTGTCGGCATCGGTGGTCAGGGTGTTATGACTGCCGCCGATATTCTCGCCACCAGCGCGCTTTCTCTGGGCTATGATGTCAAGAAAACGGAAGTGGCCGGGATGGCGCAGCGTGGCGGTGTCGTGACCTCCCACGTCCGCTTCGGACCCAAGGTTTACTCCCCTGCGATCCAAGCGGGCGACGCTGATCTGATGCTGGCGTTTGAACCGGCGGAAGCGCTACGTTGGGCATCTCACCTGAAAGATCACGGCCTGGCAATGGTCAATACCTTTGCACAGGAACCACCCGTTGTTTCAATTGGGTTATTTGATTATCCGGATGAGCCGATCGAAAAGATGAGGACAATGGGTGTCGAAACCCACGATTACAATGCAGGACAATCTGCGATTGACCTGGGTGATCGGCGTTTGGTTAATAGTATTATGCTGGGTGCAATTTCTGATCGCTTGCCATTTCCTGCCGGTACAATCGAAAATAGCCTGACAGAACGCTTTAAAAATAAAGGGGAAGCGTTGCTTGCCCTGAACCACCAAGCCTTTGAGCTAGGACGCAAAGCCTTTTCCTGACACACTCTCAAGTATGCGCTGGTCTGTAAATAAGATCAGCGCAGTACATCTCTGTCAGAGCGTCTTGAGACAAACTTCATCCCATAACCCGTTTTTTGCAGTTCCTTCCTCAAAAAATTCGTTTTATATTTGTCACAGTTCGCCGATAACCTTTACTACGGGGACAAAACCGGGGACAGGATGAGTAAACATTCGTTGGAACGGGAAAACAGAGAACTCAAACGATCGCTACGTTTGCTGGCCTCCAAGGTCGAACGCAACGAAGCTATCGTAAAGAGTTTTTTTGAGATGGAGATACGTCTTCTCTCCTGTACCAGCTTGTCAGAACTGCTGGACCTGATCCTGATCGAGTTTCGCGAATACTTCCGCCTTGATGCGGTAAATCTCGTACTGTTCGATCCCCAGCAAGCTGCACGCACTTTACTCGAAGATTACGTTCCCCCTCCACCTGCGAATACCCTGCGTTTTGTTGAGAATCAGCGTCTGTTGAAGACACTGTACACCGATAAGAACCTGGTCGTAGGGGAACCGGATGATACGATCAGAGAGACCGCTTTTCCGGGTTCCCATTACATCCTGTCCTGCGCTCTACTGCCACTTGAGCGTCATAACTGCATCATCGGCAGCCTTCATCTGGGCAGTGGAGATCCAACCCGATACTCTAATGCAATGATGTACGACTACATCAAACATCTGGCATCCGTCATATCGATCTGCATCGAAAATTGCATCAACTATGAAAACATGAAGCGGATGAGCATCATTGACGTGCTCACCCGTGTGAACAATCGGCGTTCGTTCGAGATTGAAATTCAGCGTGAGATATCCCGCGCTAGCCGTAGCGAATACCCGCTGAGCTGTCTGTTCCTGGATCTGGACTACTTTAAACTCGTCAATGACAAGTACGGCCATTTATCCGGTGATCGGGTGCTACGAACGGTAGGCGGTTTTTTAAAGCAGCAGCAACGAAAATCGGATGTCGTCGCTCGCTATGGCGGTGAAGAGTTTTCGATTCTATTACCTAATTGTGATGAGCTTCAGTCCGTTCAACTCGCAGACAACCTGCGTGAAAAGTTTAATGCCCTGATTTTCCGCAGCGATAAGGGCGAACCCTTCCGAATGACCACATCGATAGGCGTTTCTACTTGCTACCCTGCAAGTTATAAGCGAGATACGTTCGAACGGCTTGCCTATAATCTGATTTCAGCCGCTGATAAGGCGGTTTACCACTCTAAAGCAGCGGGTCGTGATCAGGTCCAGTTTGTCGCGACTTCAGGTTCAGAGCCCCCCGCAAAGCCTAAGCTGGAAGCGGTATAATACATTTGCCATGTGGCCTTTGGATTCTGTAAACAGCACAAGTTGAAGACCCAGGACACCGATAAGCAGTGTCCTGGGTATGGGATATCCAGCTTACTGGATCATGCTGACAGACCTATCCGTTCGCGACTTTCTATTCGTTCATATCCACCAGCAGCTCTTTATACAGCTCGCTATATTGGACAGCTTGTTTTTCACCAAATAGAGGATCGTCGGACTTAGGTAACTCAGTAATAAGCTGCGCCCAATCCTGATCCGTCGCAATACCCTGTATCATCGGAAATAATGAGCCCTCTTCAAGATTCAAATGCTCTGCCTGCTCATCAAGAAAAGCTTCCAGCTTATCGGTAAACTCGTCCATCGGAATCACCGCATCGTGCAAGATACCATCGATGGTTTCTGACAGTTCCACGCAGGTCTCGCGCATACTCTGATGGGCTTGTTCGCAATTTTTAAGCAATGCATCCAGTTCAGAACTACGACCATGGAAATGGTGGTACAAACTGTCTTCACGGGGATGATGATACGCATCAGCGTAATTTGAGATGTAATCGATCACGTCGGCCATCAGGCTGAAGTTGGGATGATTTCCCGCCCGCAATTTTTCAACTTTGAGGCGCAAGATCGCCAGCATCTTGTTGAGATTGATATGATCCTGGTGCAACTCATTCAGGATGGTCATAACGAAGCCTCCAGTAATTGTGTGCATTTGACTAACTATATATCCCGGCATCGCTTTATGTTTTTGATACCTGTCAATCAGGTATCAAAGACGCTCACAAAAACATTGAATGACATATCACACATGTATAAATACCGAGGTCAGTTTTCAGGACAACAACAGTGCCTATCAGGGCGTTATGAAAACGCTCCAGTGAAAGAAACAGGCGGTCGGGCGGCGATCATCGGTGTATACATTCTCGCCACACGTTAGGTTAATCAGGATAATCTGAGACACTCACCGATCAGCGCACGCATGCGTCGCATCAGTGTTTTCCGGCCAGATTCCGCATTTATTTCTTCCCAGCTGCGTTGCTGTAGTGCTTTAGATACCAATAAGGATAGCTCGTCCGGTGTCAATGCGTGCCAGACTGAACGATTTTTCAATGCCCGAATCACCAACTTGCGAATCGGTGCAATGCAGCTTTCATAACTGCGGTTATGCTGAACAAACGCCTCCAGATCACGAATATCATGCCGGCTAAGATCCGTATCAAAGCGCATCCCTTGCAGCAGCATCGGCAAAACTTCGACCTCAAGGTCGCGTAAGTTATACCCCAACAGCAAGGGTAACTGCTGGGTGAAGCGTTCACGCAAATGGTTGTACATTAAGCGGCCAGGGTCAGACAACGGACGACATACCAAGGCCGCATGCGTACCGCTCACCGCATCGCGGTTTTCACCCAGACGAATCGCGCCAAAACCATTACTCTGCCAGAACAGCAACAGCTCTTCGGTCGCACCAAAGCTGGACCCCAGATAGTCCCATTGATTCTGCATCCCGAATTCTGCAATCTCGCGCAACATCTGACGTGCAACACCTTGCCGTTGCAACATCGGATGGACCGCAATACGCATAATGCGACCACAACGCAAAGGTGCGGCTTCCAGATAACCTTCCTGACCAATCACCGTTTGTGGTAATAAATGCCCTTTCGGACGACGCGTTCCTTCCCAAAGCGCCTGGGCCAATTCCACTGAAATAGGCCCTTCTTCCGCAATCAGTGCTGCACCCACCACCTGCTTGTTCTGTTGGGCGACCCAAACCGTCAGGTTCGGACTGTCGAGCAAAATTCGCAGGTCGCCGGGAGTTGTTCGGTAATGGGCCAATACCAGCAGACCAAATAACTGTTTGAGCAACACATCATCGGCCAGTAGCTGATCCCTCTCTACACAGCTTATCGTCAATGTTTCACCATCACATTGCAGGGCTTCATCTTCAGATAACGCCTCAGCATTAAGTAATAAGCTATCAAAGATGAAGGCTTCCAGAGGGTCTCCCGCTGCCCAGCGTATCGGTTCTACCAGCTCAATGGCTCTCCAGTTAGGTGTGCGTCGATCCAGCTCTCGCCGGAAACGAACAGCAAATCCCTGCCCGGTCCCTTCATAACCATGAACCGTGGTGGAGAATACAATTCGAGGGAAACGGTCCAATAAGCGTGTCAGCACAGGAGCAGGGATTGCCGCGGCTTCATCCACCAGCAAAACGGCCCCATGCCCGTCGATACGGCAGGCGTCATCAGGCGCAATATATTGCAGTACTGTAGAACCGCAGGTGACACGCCCTTTCTCAACCTGAACCGGCGTTAACTGTGCTGCCGCATGGGTAAAGACCTCGGCGACATTTTCCAGAGAGGGTGCTGTTACCCACACCTGCTTGGTGCCCTTGCGCATCAATTGACTGGCTGTAATACCCAATGCTGCGGACTTCCCACGACCACGATCGGCGGTCATGACTACCGGACGCCGACCACGAGAAAGCGTCTTGGTAATCAGATCGACAGCCTTTTGCTGATCTGCAGATGCATAAGGAGCAGGAACATTGTTATGTCCTGAAGAGGATTGCTCCGAGCGGGTACGAGGCTCTGCGTGAAAACCATCAGACGTCAGCAATGCCAATTGATCTTCCTGACGAATCAGCGAAACCAGTCGACGAATAAAGCGTCGCCCTACCGCTTCAACACCATAAGGCTCCACCACCAACGCTTTGTGTTCTGGATCTTCATATTCATGCCAGTCGTTGAGCTCAGGACATAATAGAAC
>NZ_JBFGYC010000110.1:0-9022 GCF_041587635.1 Pontibacterium sp.
ATTGCCGGACATATTATTGATCGACGGCGGTAAGGGGCAAGTCACTCAGGCAATGGAGGTGCTAGAAGAATTACAGATCACAGAGGTGCAAGTCGTCGGGGTTGCCAAGGGTCCAACGCGTAAAGCAGGTTTTGAAATTCTGATAAATGGCCAGACAGGTGAAGAGATTACCCTGGCGGGCGATTCTAGCGCACTTCATTTAGTGCAACATATTCGGGATGAGGCGCATCGTTTTGCTATTACAGGTCATCGGGCCCGCCGCGGAAAAGCCCGAAAGCAATCAGTACTCGAAGGGATTGCAGGTGTTGGGCCGAAGCGTCGCCGCGAAATACTTAAACATTTCGGTGGTTTACAGGAGGTAGAGCGGGCGAGTGTTGAAGAAATCGCAAAAGTCTCTACCATAAGCCGGAAGCTCGCCGAGGAGGTTTACTTGGCGTTGCATCCAGAAGTTTGACACACGAGGATAACGTGCTGTTTTCGATGAAGATTCCTAATCTCCTCACACTTTTACGTATCGTTCTTATTCCGGTATTTGTTCTGGTGTTTTATTTGCCTTATAGCTGGGCTCCATATTGGGCAGGTTTTATTTTTGCTTTAGCCGCAGTCACGGACTGGTTTGATGGCTATCTCGCCCGTAAGCTTAATCAGTTATCTCCCTTCGGTGCGTTTCTCGATCCTGTCGCAGATAAGCTGATGGTGGCAACTGCATTGGTTTTGGTAGTTGAGGCATACGGCAGTCCTATTGTGACCGTGCCTGCGATGATTATCATTGGGCGTGAAATTGTAATTTCTGCGCTTCGGGAGTGGATGGCAGAGCTGGGTAAGCGTGGAAGTGTAGCGGTGTCCTATGTAGGTAAGGTGAAAACCAGTTTACAAATGGGTGCAATATTCTTTCTAGTACTGGCAGAGCCGGGTACAGCCCTGGCTTGGGCGGCAATGGTTATGTTGTATCTTGCGGCTGCGTTGACGCTGTGGTCTATGATTGAGTATCTGAAAGCGGCATGGCCAGATCTAACAAACGATCTGTAAGTGTTTAAAAAATAAGCGAAATGTTTTTTTATTACAGTGTTGACATAGAACTGAGGGTCTCTATAATACGCACCACTTACTAAGCAGGGCGGAATTAGCTCAGTTGGTAGAGCGGGACCTTGCCAAGGTTCAGGTCGTCGGTTCGAGCCCGATATTCCGCTCCACTCTTCTTAGTAGGCGCCTTTAGGCAAAGAAAATGGCTGGATGGCAGAGTGGTCATGCAGCGGACTGCAACTCCGTGTACGCCGGTTCGATTCCGACTCCAGCCTCCATTTTCTTTCGCCCGGATGGTGAAATTGGTAGACACAAGAGACTTAAAATCTCTCGCTCGCAAGAGCGTGCCGGTTCGATTCCGGCTCCGGGCACCAAGCAACTTTCAGCGATTTACCAATTTCTGGTCAAAGGTTGTAGTAAGAAAGTCTGCCATGTATCTGCTGCGAATTTTATTCGTAGTAAACGAATGCAGACCTAGCACTAAGCGGAATTAGCTCAGTTGGTAGAGCGGGACCTTGCCAAGGTTCAGGTCGTCGGTTCGAGCCCGATATTCCGCTCCAACACTTCGGTGTAGTGTGGCGCGATGACAGAGTGGTTATGTAGCGGACTGCAACTCCGTCCACGCCGGTTCGATTCCGACTCGCGCCTCCATTTTTAAGACCTATGCGGAATTAGCTCAGTTGGTAGAGCGGGACCTTGCCAAGGTTCAGGTCGTCGGTTCGAGCCCGATATTCCGCTCCAAATTTCAACAAAAAAGCCAGCGAAAGCTGGCTTTTTTGTGTCTGCCTGATTTCTGATGGGTGCGCGTGGTGATGCTACTCTGCATTCATGAGGGCGACTGCTGTATCCAGCATTCGGTTTGAAAATCCCCACTCATTGTCATACCAGGCAAAAACCTTAATCATTGATTCGGTTGCATGTGTTTGAGTGCTATCAAAGATGCAGGATGCTGCGTGATGGTTAAAGTCTGCAGATACCAATGGCAGTTCGTTGTACTCAATAATGCCCCTGAAATCACCTTGAGATGCAGTCTTGAGTAGCGAGTTTACTTCGTCTGCTCCGGTATGCTTGCTGGGCGTAAAGCTAAGATCTACCAGTGAAACGTTGGGTGTAGGGACGCGAACTGCGAGCCCGGTAAGTCGTCCTGCCAACTCAGGCAAGACCAGCCCCACTGCTTGTGCAGCGCCAGTTTTGGTCGGGATCATTGATAGCGCAGCTGCGCGGGCTCGATAAAGGTCGCTATGGTGAGTATCAGAGAGGTGCTGGTCATTCGTATAGGCATGTATGGTCGTCATGATGCCTTCACGAATCCCGATTGCGTCATTAAGTACTTTCGCCATAGGGGCCAGGCAGTTCGTTGTGCAAGAGGCATTGGATATAATCCGGTGCTCGCCAGTGAGCTTTTGGTGGTTAACGCCATAGACGATCGTTGCGTCAGCATCTTTTGCAGGGGCGGAGATAATGACGCGCTTCGCGCCTTGTTTGATATGCCTGTTGGCGTCTTCTCTGTTGGTGAAGCGGCCGGTGCACTCAAACACAATATCGATATCGAGCTCTTTCCAGGGTAGGGCGTCTAAGTTTGATTCGCTGAGAATGGTGATATTGTCATCCTGGATGAGCATGCAGTTTCTCGTTGCTTCTACTTTGTGCTCAAAGTGGCCGTGGACGCTATCGAACTCCGTTAGATGTGCATTGATGCGCGCATCCCCTAGGTCGTTGATGGCAACAATTGATATCTCTTCTGTTCTTTTTGATTCGTACAAAGCGCGCAAAATCATGCGGCCGATACGGCCATAGCCATTAATTGCAACTCGAATGCTCATTGTGATATCTCCCTGATTCTTCGCTATCCCCGTCAGCATAGAAGAAATTTTCGCCCCATGTTGCGGGTGCGTGTGATTGCCTTGATCAAATTTCCGGCGATATTGAATAAAAAGCGTGCGATTGTTGGTATCTTGATATCTAATACGTATCAAATAATACGTATTAGAGTTCTTTTGGTATGCCAAGGAAAAGTGATACCGCTGAGCGGGTTTTGCAGGTGGCTGACAGGCTGCTAGAACAAGGGATCCGCCCAACCCAGCAAAACGTGCGTGAGCAGCTGGGGAGCGGCTCAATCTCAACAATTAATCGTGCATTGAATGAGTGGTGGCAGCACCTTGGTACCCGAATAAAAGAAAATCGCGAGCGCCCTGATCTTCCGGAGCCGGTAATAGATACTGCGAACAAACTTTGGCAGCAAGCACTGGGATATGCAGATCACGCCTACGCTGAGCGGAAGGCAGAGCTTGATGCCCGATATAAGGAAATTAAGGCGCAAGCCAGAGTTGTGGAGGCGGGTGCGCTAGATGAGCTTAAGGATATGCGCCTCCAAAACGCTCGCTTGCTTTCAGAGCGCGAGCAGGCGGCGAACGAAAGGCAAGCATTGCAGCAACAGCTTTTGGCTCAGGAGTCGGATCTGATCCGGTTAAACTCTGAAAACGCCAATCTTGTTCGCGAGGTTAAGCAGCAAGCGCTGATGCTCGATCGCGCTGGCGGCACACCAGGAGCCCAGATCGATACCCAGCAGCTAATAGAGCTGAAGGTCTCGCTACGGGTCGCTGAGGAAGAAAAAGCGCGCTTGGAGGCGGTAGGAAAAGCACTTGTTGAGGAAAATGCCAGCCTTAGAAAGCAGCTGCTTGATCAGGATAAAGAATCAACTGGCAAGCGGCATGCGCTTGAAACAGTGATAGCGCAACAAGATGTGCGGTATGATCAGGCTCTCAAAGAGCTTAGTGAGTGCCGTTGTCAGCTGACAGAAGTGCTAGCGCGCTAAAACCGAGTTTTCGACTTGTAATGTAATACTTAATATAATTGCTGCAAGATATTGAAATGGAAAAGACTATACAAGAACCCAGCACATATCAGTCCGTCGCCAGCTTGCTTAAGCAGGGCGCTGAAGGTGATATTTTTGGGTGTTTGACAGAAGGTTCTTTTGATCTGGCAAAAGTGGCGCTGGTTAAGGAAAAGCTCAGCGGCATAACGGTTCAGTTGCTAGACGCAGATGGCTATGCGGTTCGCCAGGTAACCAGTAAGCGCCGCGAAAAGAGCGTTGCGAGACAGGAGAGCTTATCTGATCGCCAGGTTAAAGTTGTTAGGGCGCTGGAAAAGGTATTGATGCATTGTAAGCGAGAAGGAATTCAGCTGATCGGTTACAGTGATGAGCTTGTAGCTTTGCCTGCCTCCGTTTCGGAGGAAGAGATATCAGCGGCAAGTGCTGTCGATATCGATTGCTACGGCAGTTACCGCGGCGCTGATGCTATTTTTGATACTGATACCGACTAAGGTGTTGTAACCCGGACTAATCTCGCTAGAATGGCAGCAGGCCTTGGGAATAGGGCTGGTAGTCTTAAAAGCGTATTTGGAAGGGAGATTATATGGTTGACAGTATCGGCGTTCTCCTGGTTGATGACCACCCCTTGGTTCGAGCGGGTTTTCATCGGTTATTGCAGGCAGACGGGCGTATTAATATCGTCGCTGAAGCCAATAACGGGCAGGAAGCATTCGATCTGTTCCGCCAGTTCACACCAGATTTGGTTATCATGGATCTTTCCATGCCGACAGATACATCTGACCCTGAGGCAACGACCAATATCAACGGTGGTCTAGACGCCATTCGGCGCATCATATCTCACGATTCATCTGCTCGCGTGCTCGTTCTGACGGTGATGGAGAGCGATCCGTTCCCGTCGCATGTATTGAATGCCGGTGCAAAAGGCTATCTTACCAAGCGCTGTGCGCCAGAGGAGTTGCTTGAGGCAGTGGTCACCATCCATGGTGGCGGCACCTACATTTCTGATGTAATTCAGGCAAAGTTGGGAGCAAATGCGGACGATGAGGCTTCGCCTGTAAGAGCGCTAACCAAGCGTGAGCTTCAGATTTTTACCTATCTTGCGGACGGCCAGTCGGTGACTCAAGTGGCAGAAGCTATGTTCTTAAGCCCAAAGACTGTTCATGCGCATCGCACCAATATCCTTCGCAAACTCAAAGCAAGCAATAACTCCGAGCTTGTTCATCTCGCAATTCGTCACGGCATAGTTCAAGCCTGAACGCTAGACTGTAATAGTGGTCCAATTATTCGAGGTTTCATGCGGCTGCTATGAAGCCCGATCACTAGGTGGTGACATATGGCTACTTACGGTATTTCAGATCTTCTTGTTGAAAGCGACTTTATCTGGCGCGAGATTGCTGTTGGTGATCACGTCATGGTTGAGGCCGATCTGTACGATAGTGCTGGGTTGATGCTGAAATACGGAACTTCATATCTCGTTCTGGCTAAGCTGCGAAAAGAGCCGGGCAGTTCTACTTTGATTGTCGAGTCTGACGTGACAGGTGAGCTTGTGAATGTGCATCCGGCACTAATATGCAGCTACGAAAACGCTCACGCACCAATCTCATATTCCTAACGAAGTAAGCTCTTACTGTCACTGAATAGCCTGCAGTGACAGTATTCTGGCGCAATTATATAACTACGTATAATGTATATTATGTTAAATAGAATATTATATTCTGTCTCGGATGATTGGTTCTGCCAGTAGATACCGCCATACCGCCTTTTATGTATGACTAGAATGAAGTCTTTCGTATTTTGATCGTAAGCCTCTCGTGCGGAGAGCTTTCAAGATTTCAGTTTTGGGGGCTGGCTGTCGTTTCATGCACGTAGCGCGCAATGTGTTTGTGAGTTCCCGCATGCGCTTTTCTTGTCGATTTCTTCGGTTTGAGATGTGCTGTTCTACTTCGCCATATCGGACCACTTAGCTCAGGAAGACAGTTTCGTGCGGACAATCGTCAGAAATTTTGTTTTATGGGTAAAGTGTCGTTTCGTGCAGCCTGAGCGGTTCTTATATTTTTCTATCCTTGCCCACGGGTTTTCATATCAGTATGGAATTGGGCTTTTAGCCTTGAGCGATGTGTGGAGCATGCCCTGTACTCACAAGGTTTGTTATTTATCTTTGGGATTGGCTCATGCGCATTCAGGTCAATAGACGTACTTCGATCCGTAGGAGCGAATTTCGCTTTGTGAGTTTTACGTTATGTTGATTTAAGCATCACCAAAAAAGTGAGCATTACAGAAAACTGTAAAACACACGATATTGGCGCCATTCATGGAGTGAACGCACTGGGTGCTCTTTATTGGTTGGTGTTTATGCCCTGCTGACATATATGATGCCGATAATGCTATTTATCGGCATCATTCATTATTCGCTCTGAAGGCTTAACTGAGCTGCTATTCTACGTACTTGCGATATGCCAAAAAAAACCCGGCAATTGCCGGGCTGTCATTTCGTCAATGCGTAGATTATTTGCACAGCGCTTTGTATTGCTTGCTGCCGGCGCGTTCAGCGATACGGTTTCGCCACTGATTAATGTTGCTGTACTCGGACAGATCGAATTTGATGTCATCGCATATGCTGACAACAAATGATGTATTCAGGTCCGCCAGTGTGAAGGTGTTGCTGACGAGGTAGTCTTTGCCTTCCAGCTCGGCTTCCAGCGTATTTAGCATGCCTGGAATTTTCTCAAAAGCTTTCTTGATTACCTCGGCATCACGGCGTGGCTCTGGTACAAATACCAACTGGATGAATGCCTGAATCATTGGTGCCTGAAGATCAGCAACCGACCAGATACTCCACTGGCTAATCAGGCCTCGTTCTTGAGGTGATGTGCCCAGCAGTTCAGGCTTATAAGCATCAGCAATGTAGTTATTGATTGCCAGTGATTCCCAGATCGTGAAGTCACCGTCGGTTAATACGGGCACTTTGCCGTTGCGGTTAATCTGCAGAAAGGCTTCAGATTTGTGCTCTCCGGCACTGAAATCGATCGACTTGGTTGAGTATTCAACGCCTGCCTCTTCAAGGCACCAGAAGCAGCGGCCTGCGCTGGATTTTGGGCTACCGTAAATTGTGATCATGACCTTTCCCTATGGCTAGTATTATATGTTGGGTATACGTGGCTGTAGTATTTAGCGAGGCGGCATCTTAGCACAAAGCGTGTGACCTAAAAGGCGCGTGGGCAGGTCTTGATGCTCAAGCGAAATCATTGACCAGTTGTTCGACGTGACAGCGACACTCCGCACAGCGTGGTTGCAGGCCATGAACGGCAAAAATCTCACGATATTCCTCCTCCCCAAACGCCACCGCTTCTGCGATGTCATCCACATAGAGGTCATTACAGGTACATACCAATGAGGGATCTTGTGCTTTGCGTTCGGAGTCCATCGCCCTGCTCTGCTAATTAGTAAAAGAGACCCGGATTGTAGGTGGCCGATAAAGCCAAGAGTAGCGAATTTAATGCACGTACAGATGAATGTGTTTCAGCCTATCTGGCATCAAGGCTATTAATAGGCATCTGACAAATGATCAATCGGCTTATTTGCTGCTGATTCGTGGCGCTCCACACGGGAGGTGTGCAGATATTGAGAGGTTGTATCGATACTGTCGTGCCCGGCATCCGCCTGAACATGAGACAGTGGTCTCCCGTTAATATTAATGTCGTGGGTAATGCCGGTATGACGGATGCTGTGTGGCGTCATCTGTCGCATTTCAAGTGCATCTTGGCTCATGCCGTCTTTTTCGGCGGCGTTGGCAGCATGATTGAATAGATCGTGTAGTTCTTCGCGCAACTGCCGGATACCCAAATTTGCGTTCAACAAGCCCGCGTCACGCCCTCGCCCCGCTGCCCTGTGGCGCACAAATAACGGAATCTCCTCATTGGGTGCGGGCAGATCTGTCAGATTCAGGAATCGACGATAACGTTTTAGCGCTTTTAGCAGCAAATGTGATACTGCAACGGTACGCTTTTTACCGCCTTTACTGCGCGGGATATGAAATCCCCAAACACCGGTTTTGTTATCGCGCCGGAACTGTCCCATCACCGGTGAAAAACCAGGGCGCGCTGCCGCTTCGGAGATGCGTAGATAGCAACAATACATCAGGCTGATTAAAAATAGCGTACGTTCGGGCTCATCCTGGTGACTTTTAGCGAGATTCTCGGCGGTTGAGATCACGTATGACCACTGAAGCTCGGTAAATGAACGCATCTCCTCATCATCTTCATGCATGACCTGGTTTTGCGAGCCTGATTTAAAGCGGCCGCTCTTCATCAGCATCATTGCTGGGTTGCGCTCGGTATACTCTTCGTTGATCAGATAGCTAAAGAATGCTGACAAAATCGCCAGTTTAGTTTTCAGGGCTTTGTCTGTAATCCTGTATGGCTGCTCAACGCCTTCTAGCTTTTTGCCCAGAAAGGGACGCCATAAAGGGTTGGGTACCCGTTCCTGCAGGTCTTTATCAAATACAAATTGGGCCACATTGCGATATGCCACCAGCTCGATTGGAGGTTGTGTGCAGTAATCGATATATCGCAACAATACACGCCGGCTAACATCTGCGACGGATACGCCTTCCGCATCAAATGCCCAATGCAAAAATGTTGTCAGTTCACTGCGATAGGTTTTGTAGTTGTTCTCACTATGGCGCTGTTCAAGCAACCAATCCACGGCGTGCTCATACACTAATGCCGCGTCGTTAACGTGCTTCATCGTGATATTTGCGATGTATTGATTGACGACAGCATTGCCGTCTTCCAGATATAGGACGGAGTCGAATAAGGGGGTTGCTGTAGGATTGTTGAACATAGTATTCGCCAGCGAAGATTTATTTCTATATCTTAGCAAAATCAAATAGATGCAATGTATATTTAAACCACATAATGCGATTATTTCTACGCAACGCGCCCTGTATGGGCTTCTTTAAAGAGCATGTCCTTTAACATCTAATTCAGAGACTTCTCATCAGCATAGGCATCAGCGTGTAACGCCAGGTCTTCAGCAAATCAGCGTTGCGTCATTTTTCAATTTCTCATGGCCATTGTGAGTATGTGGGTGATCTTGCGCTTTAGGCGCGGTTTTCG
Organism: Pontibacterium sp.; assembly: GCF_041587635.1. Classification (NCBI taxonomy): domain Bacteria; kingdom Pseudomonadati; phylum Pseudomonadota; class Gammaproteobacteria; order Oceanospirillales; family Oceanospirillaceae; genus Pontibacterium; species Pontibacterium sp. The sequence goes on from NZ_JBFGYC010000110.1 coordinate 8,974, forward strand.
CCTTATTGATCCAGAAATTTTCAAGATCGTTTGCCAATCAGCTTTTTGA
>NZ_JBFGYC010000111.1:0-8966 GCF_041587635.1 Pontibacterium sp.
CATAAAAATCATTTTAAAAATCGCCAACTCAGATGAATTTTGAAAAAAACCACTTGACGAAAGGGTGGAGAAAGATGATGAAATGATTAAAAGGATCAACAAAATTTAATGATTTGATCAGGAGATCAAACTCACTCTGAGTTCTGCATCAAATCGAAAAAAGTGCCTATAGTTACCCCATATAAGAGGCATTGAACGGCGTCACCAAGCGTAAGAAGAGAAAGCACAATAGATCTACATATAAGCGGAATTGACAACAAATAGCCGCTTTATAACAACAATAATAGAAAAGGCTGCACAACCATGAGCAACCCGGCTCAACCACAACTTCCGGAATCTAAGGACCTGATTTCGCAGATTCAGTTTGCCAGTGAGGATGGCAAAATCTGGTTTAACGAACAGCGTATGCTGCTGATCCACTCAGCCGTGATGGGGTCTTTGCGTAAAGAGCTGATCGAAACCTTGGGCGTTGAACGTACGCGCGGGTTTTTAATGCGCTTTGGTTACTACTCAGGCCTCAAGGATGCCGAATCCGCACATAAGATCCGTCCGGATTTCACCAAAGCCGAAGCCTTCTTAGCCGGCCCACAGCTGCACAACATCAAAGGCATGGTGAGGGTTGTACCTAAACAACTGGATTTCGATATCGAAACGGGCAAATTCCATGGCGAATTTGATTGGTATGACTCCTACGAATCAGAGTTACACCTCAATGAATATGGATTATCAGAGGATCCTATTTGTTGGACCCTGATCGGGTACGCCAGCGGTTTCTCCACCTATTACATGGGTCGTAAGATCATCTTTAAAGAGACCCAATGTACCGGATGCGGCTCGGACCACTGCCATATTGTCGGCAAACCCGCTGAAGAGTGGGATGATCGCGAAGAGCTGGAACGCGCCCTGCTCCCCGATCCGATTATTGAAGAACTCTTTGCCCTGCAACATCAGGTATCCACGTTGCAGGAGAGTTTCCGCACACCGGAAGCCGAAGAAGACCTGCTGTTTAACTCGGTGGGCCGCTCTGGCGGGTTTAAAAATGTCTGCCAACTGATTACCAAAGCATCGAAGAGTAAAGTCACCGTCCTGCTGCTGGGCGAGACCGGTGTAGGTAAAGAGGTTGTCGCCAAAGGCCTTCATGCCAGCAGTGATCGCCGTGAAGGGCCTTTTGTCGCGGTTAACTGTGCCTGTATCCCTCCAGACCTGATCGAAGCCGAACTGTTTGGCGTGGAGAAAGGTGCCTATACCGGCGCAACACAATCACGCGAAGGGAAGTTTGAACGGGCAAGCAAGGGCACTATTTTCCTCGATGAAGTGATCGAGCTGTCCCCCCGCGCTCAAGCCACTTTATTACGTGTTTTACAGGAAGGTGAGTTGGAACGGGTCGGCGATAGCAAAGTGCGCCGGATCGATATCCGCGTCGTCGCCGCGACCAATGAAGATCTGGAAGCCGCCGTCAAAGACGGACGTTTCCGGGCGGATCTGTTCTATCGCCTCAATGTCTACCCTGTGCATATCCCACCGTTGCGCGACCGCACCGAAGATATTCCGCTATTGATCGAGCATTTTCTGGAGAAGTATCACACGCTCTACAACAAACGCACCCAGGGTGTCACCGACAAAGCACTGCAATCCCTGTTGATGTATAAATGGCCGGGCAACATCCGTGAGTTGGAAAACATGGTTGAGCGCGGCGTGATTCTTACCGACAACAACCACTGTATTGATATGGAAAGTTTCTTTCCTTCTCTGGCTGAACCCAGTCACCCACTGAACATCATCAACGGCCGGGGACTGCTAGACCCTCAGGAAGGGTCACAACAACCCGATATTGCTGATGAAAACTGGATGGATAGTTTACTGGGCGAGCAGTTCAGCATTGAAAATCTGGAGCACGACCTGATCAAACGGGCGATGAATCAAACCGGTGGCAACGTCTCTAAAGCAGCACGTATGCTCGGACTGACCCGCCCTTCACTGGCGTATCGGTTGAAGAAACTTAACAACGATACCGAGTAAATCAGCTCCGTCATACTTCCGCCACCAACCCGTTTGGTGGCGGAAGCCCCCTGCTATACAATGCGCGTTCTTTATTCTCTTCTGCTTTGAAAACCGGCCTGCCTGAATCTTATGAACCTGATACTGCTCTATACCAGCGACTTTACCGATGACAATACAGTGGTTATCAATGACCGTCGGTTTCATCATATCCGCAGTGTCCACCAGCCTGAGCCAGGTGAAACGCTCAAAGTCGGATTGTTAGACGGCAATCGGGGTACCGGCGAAGTGCTCAGCCTGTGCGACAAAGAAATTGTCTTCAACGTCACGCTGGATAGACCGGCACCTGAAGCGCTCCCGTTAAAGCTGATCCTCGCGCTACCACGACCAAAAATGATGAAACGCACCCTGCAGACAATTGCAGCGATGGGCGTGAAAGAGATCTACTTGATCAACTCCTACCGTGTGGATAAAAGCTACTGGTCCTCTCCACTGCTGCAACCGGAAAAGATTCGGGAGCAGTTAGTACTGGGGTTAGAGCAGTCGGGCGATACGGTGATGCCAGAGGTCCATCTGCGCAAGCGCTTCAAACCTTTTGTTGAAGATGAGCTGCCCGCAATCTCACAAAACACCCGTGCACTGGTTGCCCACCCCTACCATGCAACCCCTTGTCCGGTGGCATCAGCAGAACCCACCACATTGGCAATCGGACCTGAAGGCGGATTTATCGCCTACGAGGTAGAGAAGCTAAAAGAATGCGGTTTTAATGCCATACATATCGGTGAACGCATCCTGCGTGTCGAAAACGCCGTGCCTGTGTTGCTGGCACGCTTATTTCCGCTCTAGTAGTACTCCGCTGCCTCCCCTCTTTGTAATAGCCGCTCAGCCAGTTTTCAGAGTTACTGAACGGCAATTCTGGTTTATTGACCCAGATCATTTCAGCGTTAGCAATAGTGATAACAATTTGCATTATCGCTTGACATAACACCCTAAGAGAACAAGAATAATTCGCATTACTAGCTGCAAAAGCTTAACTGAACGCCAGGTACGATACGACAATGAAAAAGATGCTCACCGCTGTGGCACTGTCTGCCATGATTGCTACACCTGCTTTGCAGGCTGCTGAAGAAGTTAACATCTATTCCTTCCGTCAGGCGTTCCTGATTAAGCCTCTGCTGGACGCGTTTACTGAAGAAACCGGCATCAAAGCTAACGTTGTCTTCTCCAAAAAAGGGCTGCTTGAGCGTATCGAGCACGAAGGCCGTAACTCCCCTGCCGACATCCTGTTAACGTCCGATATCGGGCCGCTGTTCGACGCCACGGAAAAAGGATTGTTGCAGCCGGTAAAAAGTGAACTGTTGGAGAAGAACATCCCGGCTAAATACCGTGATCAGCAAGGTAACTGGTACGGACTGACGTCCCGCTCCCGTATCATCTATGCCTCTAAAGATCGCGTCGATGCCAGCGAAATTAAATCCTATGAAGATCTGGCTGATCCAAAGTGGAAAGGTCGCATCTGTACCCGTAGTGGCAAACACACCTATAACCTGTCGCTGATCGGTTCCATGGTCGCCGAGCACGGTGAAGCCGATACTCAGCAGTGGCTGAAAGGCCTGAAAGAGAATCTGGCGCGTCGTCCACAGGGCAATGACCGCGCACAGGTTAAAGCGGTCAAAGAAGGCGTTTGTGATCTGGCACTGGGTAACTCCTATTACTTCGGCAAGATGATCACCAACAAGAAGAAACCGGAACAGATCGAGTGGGCACAGTCCGTTAATCTGATCTTCCCGAATCAGGATGATCGTGGCGCACACATGAATATCTCCGGTGCAGGGGTCACCAAATACGCCCCTCACAAAGACGCGGCGGTGAAACTGATCGAATTCCTAAGCTCTGATAAAGCTCAGAAACTGTACGCTGAAGTGAACTTCGAATTCCCAGTCCGCAACGGCACACAACGCTCAGAACTGATTACTAAATACATGGGTGAGTTCAAAGAAGACGGTGTAAGCCTGCAGAAAATCGCTGAGCTACGCTCCACCGCCGCAAAAATGGTCGATAAGGTTGGTTTCGATAACTGATCCTTCATCAAGACGATTTCGGGTATCCATCGATACCCGAGTCTCTCGACTTTGCACCTTACTAACGGTAGTCTGCGCGGCTACCGTTTTGTCGTTTATGCATTGAACAAAGGATTAAGGGTTTGAACGCGAGGCTCAACGCCGAAATCAACACCAGTATCAGCAACCCGGCGGGCCTGTGGCGCTGGTTTGGTTCTACGTGGCTGGTCGCCCTGCTTGTCGCCCTTCCTGTTCTGTCCGTCTTCTATCTCGCATTATTCCCTAAAGAGAACATCTGGGCCCATCTGGCCGATACGGTTCTGCCGGTATACATCATCACCACGCTGGAACTGATGATCGGAGTGGGCGTCTTAGCCGTTGGCACCGGTGTCGTCAGCGCCTGGCTGGTGACCATGTGTCGCTTTCCCGGCAAGAAATATTTTGAATGGGCGTTGATGCTGCCCTTTGCAGTACCCGCGTATGTGATTGCCTACGTATACACCGATCTGCTGGAATATGCAGGCCCCGTACAATCCGCCCTGCGCGAGATTTTTGGTTGGCAAACCGCCCGCGATTACTGGTTTCCTGAGATCCGTAGTTTAGGTGGGGCGATCCTGATGCTGGCCTTTGTCCTGTATCCCTACGTCTATCTGCTGGTGCGAGCATCATTCCTCGAACAATCCAATAGCCTGCGTGACGCCAGCCGTTTACTGGGGTGTAGCCCGTTACAAAGCTTCTTCCGTATTTCCCTGCCCATTGCCCGCCCAGCGATTGCCGTAGGTTTGGCGCTGGTATCGATGGAAACCATCAACGATTTTGGTACCGTCGACTTCTTCGCTGTAAAGAGCATGAGTGCCGGTATCTACGATACCTGGCTGAATATGGGTAACCTCGGCGGTTCTGCACAGATCGCCAGCCTGATGATGTTCTTTGTTGTCACGTTGATTGTGCTGGAACGACTGGCCCGCGCTCGTCAGAAACAGTTCAACTCCAGTGATCGATTTAAGGCATTGGATACCTATAGACTCACCGGCTGGAAGGCAGCTCTGGCCTGGTCTATTTGCGCACTGCCCATCCTGCTGGGCTTCCTGATTCCTGTTCTGATTTTGGGCAGTTACGCGATTCAGCATCTGGATCAGCTGGATCAGGAGAACTTCTTCACATTCGCTGGCAACAGTTTTTTCCTGTCCGCCACCGCAGCACTGATCACCATCGCAATTGCCCTGCTACTGGCCTACAGTAAACGCCTTTATCACTACAAAAGCCTGACGGCCGCCGCAAACTTTGCCAGCCTCGGTTACGCCATGCCAGGCGCCGTACTGGCCATTGGTGTCATTATTCCGCTGGCAACATTCGATAACAGTGTCGATGGTTTTATGCGTGAGCAATTTGGCATCTCCACCGGTCTGCTGCTGAGCGGTACGACATTTGCCATCATCTTTGCCTACTCGGTTCGCTTTCTGGCGGTATCGACTGGTGCGGTAGAATCCAGCCTCAGCAAGATCACCCCAACAATGGATATGGCTTCGCGCTCGCTGGGATTATCTCCCATGCAGACATTGCTGAAAGTGCATTTGCCATTGATAAAAGGCGGGATATTCTCGGCCGGACTTGTGGTATTTGTCGATTGTATGAAGGAACTGCCAGCCACCTTGATTCTGCGCCCGTTTAATTACGACACGCTGGCAACCTTTGTCTATCAGTATGCATCCGATGAGATGCTGGAGGAGTGCTCGCTGGCAGCATTGTTAATCGTTGCCGTGGGAATTATTCCAGTGATCCTGCTGACCCGCACCATCACCTCGACACGGGCAGAAAGCTAAAACACACTTCATCTCCGCTGACGACTGTAGGGTAGGCTTTAGCCTACCGGCAGGCTGGAAGCCTGCCCTACAGAAAGGCTGCTCATTCACGCTCGGTTTTAGGAATCATCATGAATTGTAGGGTAGGCTTTAGCCTACCGGCAGGCTGATCACCTTCGATGACGACGAAGCCTGCCCTACAGAAGAAAGCTCAATATCGAACTAGAAAACGATAGGTTTGTGGACAGACACTTCTACACCCACACTGTCGCCGGTTTCAATGCGCAACGGTTCGCGTGCCATCGCTTCCACTTTACGGCCATTATTAAGCTGCAGCTGGTAACGGGTTGCGTCTCCCAGAAACTCTAACGACTTCACCGATGCGGTCTTACCACCAACCACAGGCTTCAGGTCCGTCGGGCGGATAAACAACTCGATATTGTCTCCGGCCGCAACACAACAAGGTTCTGCAAACTCCAGCGTACCCAGCTCTGTTTCAACGCAGAACTCATTCAGGCACACACCGCTAAACAACTCACCTTTACCCACAAAACCCGCCACCATCGCATTGACCGGATGATGATACAGCTCCTGAGGAGAACCCCATTGCTGCAGCTCTCCATCAGCCAGAATCCCAACCTTATCCCCAATCGCAAACGCCTCCTGCTGATCATGAGTCACCACAATCGCAGCAATGCCCTGTTCTTTGAGGATATCTTTGACTTCTAGAGACAGCTGCTGACGTAGGTCGGTATCAAGGTTAGAGAACGGCTCATCCATCAGCAGTAGCTTAGGCTGAGGCGCTAACGCACGGGCCAGGGCAACACGCTGCTGCTGACCACCGGAAAGCTCATGGGGATAACGTTTAGAAAGGTCAGGCAGTCGTACCAGATCCAGCATGTCGGTGATGCGGTTTTGCTGCCCGTTACCTGCGGATTTACCCAACCCAAAGCGGATGTTTTCACCCACCGTCAGATGCGGGAACAGCGCATAGTCCTGAAATACCATGCCCATACCACGCTTTTCAGGCACCAGGGTAAATTTGTCAGAAGAGATGGTTGTGCCTGCCAGACTGATATCACCGCTGAAAACCGGGCTAAACCCGGCCACTGCACGCAGTACCGTGGTCTTACCGCAGCCACTAGGTCCCAGCAAACACGCAATTTCACCATGATCCACAGAGAAATCCAGCGAACTGACGATCACCTGATTCTGATATCCACAACTAAGTGAACGAACATCCAGCAGAGAACTCATGCGTGATATACAGCCTTATCTGAATAGCGACACAAAAACAAAGGTGATCGATTATAAATGAAAACTATTCTCGATCACATAGGCAGTATATGTCTCAAATCACCCTTCAGTTGAAAGTCCGGCCCGAAAACGGGTCCAGTCAAAGGCTTCACCGGGATCCGTTTTCCGATCCGGGGCGATATCAGAGTGCCCGGTAATACGCTCTTCTGTGATCTGTGGATAAGCCTGACGAATCGCACGCGTCAGCGCATCAAGCGCCCGGTATTGTGGTTCGGTATAGGGAATATCATCCGTCCCTTCAAGCTCGATACCAATCGCGTAATCATTACATTCGGTTCGTCCCATAAACTCGGAACGTCCAGCATGCCAGGCACGTTTATCGAGATTCACAAACTGTGTCACTTGCCCTTCGCGAGATATAAACAGATGCGCAGACACGGTGAGATCTTTGATCTCTTCAAAGTATGGGTGTTCATCTACGGGTAGCTGATTCTGGAAAAAACGCTCCACATATCCACCACCAAACTGCCGCGGCGGCAAACTGATGTTATGCAACACAAGCAGTGAAACAACATCACCGGCGGGTCTTTCATTAAAATTGGGGGATGGACACTGCACAGCCTCTTTCACCGTGCCTGATGCAACTGAAAACTTCTGTTTCATCCCTATCCGCCCACCTGTGTTTTCGCTAGAATTGGTGCCCATCTTAACACTAATCACCCTGACAACTGGCACGCTATGCTGACTCGCGACGAACTCCAGAAAGATATTCAGATCACCGTAACCAACGCCCTGAGCGAAGATATCGGCGCGGGAGATATCACCGCACAGCTGATCCCGGCAGACAATACAGCCACCGCACGGATCATCAGCCGTCAAACTGCCGTGGTTTGTGGCACCGATTGGGTAAACGAAGTCTTTCGTCAGGTTGACCCTGAGATGCAGTTAGACTGGCAGGTTAAAGATGGCGATCTGGTTGAACGTGATCAGACGCTTTTCACCGTTTCCGGCTCAGCCCGCAATATGCTGACGGCTGAACGTACCGCGCTGAACTTCTTACAAACCTTATCTGGCACCGCAACCGTCAGTTATAACTATTCACAGAAGGTTTCCGGCACCAACGTTAAGCTGCTGGATACCCGAAAAACCATTCCTGGCCTGCGTACAGCGCAGAAATATGCGGTGACCTGTGGCGGTTGCTTCAACCACCGCATCGGCCTGTACGATGCGTTTCTGATTAAAGAAAACCACATCATGGGTTGCGGCGGTATCGAAGCCGCCATTCAGACGGCACAGTCCAATGAGCCGGGTAAACCCGTAGAGATCGAAGTGGAAACCTTCGAAGAGCTACAAGCGGCCCTGATCGCCGGTGCTGATATCATTATGCTGGATAACTTCACTCTGGAAGAGATGCGCAATGCGGTAGAAGTGGTCGATGGTCAGGCCAAACTGGAAGCATCCGGCAATATCACCGATGAAACCCTGCGCCCGATTGCAGAAACCGGTGTGGACTATATCTCTATCGGCGCACTGACCAAACACTGTCAGGCCGTTGACCTGTCGATGCGGTTTATCTGAGCACCTGACTATTAGTTTTTCTCGTTCCCACGCTCCTGCGTGGGAATGCAGACACCTGCCTGAAAACTATCCACTGTTGTACATCGCACCACCGTCAAACGTGGTATGGGTTCCCACGGAGGACCGGAGGAACCAGAGTCTCTGGTGTTTCCTATTCGACTACCAAAGCTTATCGACCGGCAGTAAACCCGTCTCTCCGACATAATCTCTAGCACTCGAATAACGCCACTGCTCAGCTTCATCGACATAACCCCGTTTTACCGGGTGCATA
>NZ_JBFGYC010000112.1:0-8899 GCF_041587635.1 Pontibacterium sp.
TGCCCCGATCAGGTGGGCATTGTCACACGTGCCGGAGAAGTGATTACCCGTAATGGGGGATGGATCTCTGAAGCAGCGCATCACTCCGATGAAGAAAGTAACTGGTTCTTCTCTCGCTTTGAAATTCAGGGTGACTCATTACCGTGTGGCATCGATGAGTTGCGCCGTCAGTTTGAATCTCTGAAAGACGAACTCAAGCTTAATCTGCGATTGATCGATACAACTGAAAAGAAGCAGGTTGTCATTATGGCCAGTAAGGGCAGTCACTGCCTATCTGATCTGCTGGACCGTTGGAAGAGTGGTGATCTGGACTGCGACATTCCGTGCGTGATCTCCAATCATGAAGATATGCGCGGGCTGGTTGAATGGTACGGCATCCCGTTCCATCACGTGGTGATCGAGAAAGACAACAAAGCACCGGGCTTCGCTCAGGTTGAACAGCTGGTGGATGAGTACAAGGCTGATTGTGTGGTACTCGCTCGTTACATGCAGATTCTGCCGCAGGCACTGTGTGAAAAGCTGCGTCATAAGGTGATCAACATTCACCACAGCTTCCTGCCGTCTTTCATCGGTGCGAAACCTTACCATCAGGCATCCCGCCGGGGTGTGAAGCTGATTGGTGCAACCTGCCATTACGTGACCGAGCAGTTAGATGAAGGCCCGATTATTGATCAGGACGTGGTGCGCGTCAGCCACAGCGACAAGGTCGATGATCTGGTGCGTCTTGGTAAAGACGTCGAGAAAAGCGTATTGGCCCGCGGCCTGCGTGCTCATTTGGAAGACCGCATTCTGGTGCACGGTAATAAAACGGTCATCTTCAGCTAAAACAAACATATATCCCGTGTCAGGGCGCGGGATTGTGGAGAATAATAATGACGAAGCAACTACCAACATCTGCACAGGTGGTCATTGTCGGCGGCGGGGTAATCGGCTGCAGTGTGGCATACCACCTGACCAAACTGGGTTTTACCGATGTCGTGCTACTGGAGCGTCGTACGCTCACATGCGGTACAACCTGGCACGCGGCCGGTCTGGTACCTACACTGCGCGCAACTTACAACATGTCCATGCTGGCAAATTACAGTGCCAGCCTGTACGAACAGCTGGAAGCCGAAACCGGACAAGCCACTGGGTTTGTGCGTAACGGCTCGCTAACGGTTGCCACCAATAAAGAGCGTCTGGCGGAACTGAAACGTGGCGCGTCGATGGCGAAAGTTGCGGGCTTTCCGTGTGATGTGATCTCGCCAGAACAGGCCAAAGAGATGTGGCCGTTGCTGAATACCGATGATCTGTTAGGCGCGATTCATCTGCCGATGGACGGTATGGCCAGCCCTGTTGATGTGACGCAGGCACTGGCAAAAGGCGCTCGCATGGGCGGCGCTCAGATCTTTGAAAACTGCAAAGTACTGGATATTAAAACCCGCGATGGTAAAGCATCGGGTGTTGTCACCGAGATGGGTGATATCGACGCCGAATACGTGGTGAACTGTGCCGGTATGTGGGCACGGGAGTTCGGCCGTAAAGCGGGTGTGAACGTACCCCTGCATGCGGCTGAGCACTTCTATGTTGTGACCGAAAATATGCCGGACCTGCAACACGGTTTGCCAACCCTGCGTGATATGGACGGTTACTGCTACTACAAAGAAGATGCGGGCAAGCTGCTGGTTGGTATGTTCGAACCGGGCGCTAAGCCCTGGGGTATGAAAGGTATCCCGGAAGATTTCCATTTTGACCAGTTGCCGGATGATTTTGATCATCTTGAACCGTATCTGGAAGCCGCGATGCACCGTGTGCCGCTGCTGGAACAGACCGGTCTACAAGTGTTCTTCAACGGTCCTGAGGCGTTCACGCCGGACGATCGCTACCACTTGGGTGAAGCACCGGAGTTGCGCAACTACTTCGTGGCGGCGGGCTTTAACTCGGTGGGCATTCAGTCTGCGGGTGGTGCCGGTAAGATGCTGGCGGAGTGGATCCACAAAGGTCATGCCCCACGTGATCTGTGGGATGTGGATATTCGTCGTAACATGCCGTTTCAGGGCACGCAGGATTATCTCTACGACCGTACCACCGAGTCGCTGGGTCTGCTGTATGAAACCCATTTCCCGTTCAAGCAGTTCAAAACCGCCCGTGGCGTGCGTCGCTCCGTCTTGCATGACCAGCTGAAAGCACAAGGTGCTGTGTTTGGTTCTGAGAATGGTTGGGAACGTGCGAACTGGTTTGCGGACGAAGGTCAGACACCGGAGTACGAATACTCATTTGGTCGTCAGAACTGGTTTGGAAACAACAAAGCTGAACACGAAGCCGTACGTAACAGCGTAGGTGTGATGGATCAGTCCTCCTTCTGTAAGTATCAGGTAGAAGGCCCGGATGCGGAAAAATTCCTCAACCGAATCTGTAGTAACAATGTGGCCGTACCTGTTGGCAAGATGGTCTACACCCAGTGGTTGAACGAACGCGGTGGTATTGAAGCCGATGTGACGGTGACCCGTCTGGCGGAAGATCGCTATCTGGTGGTATCCGGTGTGGCGTGTCAGACCCGCGATATGGACTGGCTGCGCCGTCACAAAGAGGGCTACACCGTTGTCGTGACGGATATGACCTCTGCGTATGCCGTAGTGACCGTGATGGGGCCAAACGCGCGTAAAACGTTGAGTAAGATTACCAAGGCGGATCTGTCCCATGAAGGGTTCCCGTTTGCGACCTCCCGTGAGATCGACATGCACTATGCGATGGTCCGTGCGTCACGTATCACCTACGTCGGTGAGCTGGGCTGGGAGCTATATATCCCGACCGAATATGCCCCTTGTGTGTATGACGCAGTCATGGAAGCGGGTGACGAATTTGGTATCCGTCCATACGGTTATCACACCATGAACTCCCTGCGTATGGAGAAGTGCTACCGTCACTGGGGTCACGACATTACGGATGAAGACACCGTACTGGAAGCGGGTTTGAGCTTCGCCTCTGACTTTGAGAAAGAGGGTGGTTTTATCGGTAAAGAAGCGCTGCTGGAACAGAAAGCGAAGGGACCGCTGACCAAACGGTTCGTGGCCTTTGTGTTCGAAAATCCTGAGCCACTGTGTTACCACGAAGAGCCGATCTGGGCAGATGGCAAAATCGTGGGACGCACGACAGCGGGTATGTTCTGCCACACCGTTGGTGCCACTGTCGCAATGGGATATGTGGAGCGCCGGGAAGGTGTGGTAAAAGATTGGCTGGATAGCGCTCACTTCGAAATTGAAGTGGAGTGTGAACGTTATACGGTGAAACCGTCTCTGCGTTCAGTCTTTGATCCAACCATGGAAAAAATTAAGTGCTAGAGGACTGATTTCTAGCCACGATTAGAAGCGCTGCGTGTCCGGGCTAACCAAGGTTCTGTGTCTGGTTGGTTGCTGCAGAATATTGGAGGTGCCCTGAGGCCGGGGCACGTAGTTGCTTCGCCCTAATTTGAACAACCAAGAATCCTATACAAAAGCTGAAAGAACAGGTAGTTTTTCGGCTCTTGTTACACCACAGTTAAATTAAGACATTTTCTTAAGAGGTTTGATTGATGTCCGCCCTGATTCTGGATGGTAAAGCACTGGCGAAAAGCCGCGAAGAACAACTGCGCAGTTCCGTAGAAAAACTGATCGCAGATGGCGGTCGTAAACCAACGCTGGCAACGATATTGGTCGGTGACGATCCAGCATCCGCCACCTATGTGCAGATGAAGATCAATGCGTGCAAACGTGTCGGGATGGGCTCTCTCAGTATCGAAATGCCTGCCAGTACCACCACTGAGCAGCTGTTGGCTGAGATCAACCGCCTGAATAAGGATGCCGCCATCAACGGTATTCTGCTTCAGCACCCTGTGCCGGATCAGATCGACGAGCGCGCCTGCTTCGACAGCATCTCAATCGACAAAGACGTTGATGGTGTGACTACGCAGGGCTTTGGTCGCATGGCGATGGGTGAACCTGCATTCGGTTCCGCAACACCCGCCGGTATTATGACCTTGCTGCGCCATTACGATATCCCGATGTCCGGTAAACATGCGGTTGTGGTTGGCCGTAGTCCTATTCTGGGTAAGCCAATGGCTGCGATGCTGCTGAATGCCAATGCCACCGTAACGATCTGTCACTCCCGCACTGAAGATCTGGCCGAGCAGGTGGGTCGTGCCGATATCATTGTCGGTGCTGTGGGTCGTCCAGAACTGATCAAAGCCGAATGGATCAAAGATGGCGCGGTGGTTGTCGACGCCGGTTATCATCCGGGTGCGATTGGTGATATCGAGAAAACCGGTTTGGAAGATCGAGTGACCGCAATCACCCCGGTTCCCGGTGGTGTTGGTCCAATGACCATCAATGCGTTGATCAGCCAGACGTTGGATTCCGCGTTGCAACGTTTTAATGCGTCTAGCTGATAAGCGATTCCAGAATTAGCAAATGCTCCTAAGGGTCGGAATTCTCCGACTCTTCTGTTTTCCGCGACATCACTCTCAGTTCGCGTTCTAAGCCACATCCCTTTATCGGTTTTTGTCTGACTTTATCACGGCTGTACACCATAATTAGCGAATGCAATTGATATGGGATGGCAGATGACAACCCGTGCCTGTCAGTCAAATACACCAAACGCTATTGAGAGATTGTTATGAAACTGCTTCATAAAAATAATCTGTATTGCTGGAGTGAATTTGATGAAGATCGGAATATCGATTTTCACAGCTATCTGTGGGTGAGGGATGGAGGGAATGTGGTATTTGATCCTTTGCCACTCTCTGAACATGATAAAGCTCATCTGCTCTCTCTTGGTAACGTCAGTCATATTCTGATCTCCAACTCAGATCATATCCGTGCGGCTGAAGCGCTGGCGCATCTGACGGGTGCAGAGATCTGTGGGCCGATGGCGGAGCAGGAAAGCTTCCCGATTGTGTGTTCCCGCTGGCTGGATGAAGGGGATGACCTATTGGGCGGGCTGGATGTGTATCGCTTAGATGGATCAAAAACACCCGGTGAGCTGGCCTTTGTTGTTGAAGGGGATACCTTGATTACCGGTGATTTGATCCGGGCACATAAAGGCGGCGAGCTGTGTATTCTGCCACAGGGAAAACTCAGTCATCCCGACACTGCTGTCGCATCGGTGATGAGGATCGCGGATATTAAAGGGATCAGTGCGGTCTTAACCGGTGATGGCTGGCCCATTTTCCGAGATGCTGATAAGGCGCTGGCCGCGTTAGTGGATGCAATATCGGAGTCTTGACGGAGAAAGAACCGCTATGGGCAACAACGAAGTATTGCTGATTTATGATAAGGAATGTCCGGCCTGTGACAACTATTGCCAAGTGGTCAGAATACGCGAAACAGTGGGGACGCTTCGGCTGATTGATGCCCGTGAAAACAGTGAAGAATTGGAAGAGATCACCGCATTAGGGCTGGATATCGATCAGGGTATGGTGCTGAAATTGGACGGTCAGATCTATTACGGATCGGATGCGATTCATGCTCTGGCGTTGATTAGCAGTCGTTCGGGTCTGTTGAATCGACTGAACTATTACCTGTTTCGATCAAAACGATTGTCACATGTCTTCTATCCCATACTCCGGTTTTTTAGAAACGTCCTACTAAAGGTGCTGGGTAAAACAAAAATCAATAATCTGCACATCGACGGCAATCGTTGGTTCTAACGGATTGCCGCTCTCTGTACCCAATTAATTTCAATCCTTGTCCTGCCCAAACTTACAACGCAAAGCCACCGGTCGGTTCCTGTTCCAGCAGTTCTCGCACTTTTAACAATCCTGACCGTAGGATATCGCGGTTGGCAGGGGAGCTTACCGATAGCCGTACCGCAGGTGGTACTGCTCCACCGGGAGGAACGAATAGCTCGGCGGATTTAAGACTGATCCCGTTTTCCGTGGCGGCTGTGACGAACTCTCCAAGGCGCAGGTGTTCCGGCAGCGTCAGCCAAATATGGAAGCAGCTGTCGCTGGTACGCAGATCAAAGTCTCCCAATATCTCTCGGGTGATCTCCAGACGTACCTTCATCTCTGAGCGAATCTGTGACAGTACCCGTACTGCATCACCGCTTTGAATCAATTCCGTAGCAATACCTGTCAGCAGGGGGCTGGTCATCCAACTGTGGTTTTGCAGGGTGGTGGTCATCTGCTCATAAAGCTGCTGGGGAACCTGTATGTAGCCAACACGGAGTCCTGGCGCCAGACATTTTGACAGCGCCCCGATATGGATGACTTGTTCAGAATCAAGGTTCACAAAAGGGTCGGGGCGTTCTTCGGGTAGCAGGCCATTCACCTCATCTTCAATGAGATAGAGGTTGTGCTTACGGCATACGTCGAGAATAGCGTGACGTCGTTCCAGACTCATCGTTGCTGTCGTCGGATTCTGCAGCGTGGGCATGCTGTAGATCAGACGGGGTTGGTACATGCGACAGGCCGCATCCAATGATTCAGGAATGATCCCTTCATCATCCATCTCTACCGGCTTGAGACTTAATTGGTGCTGCCGTGCCAGGCTGATCAGGCCGGGATAGCTGTATTTTTCGACCAGCAAGGTGTCTCCGGCACGGCAATAGGCATCCAGCGCCATTTGGGTCGCGTGTTGAGCACCTGAACTGAAAAGCAGCCGGTCCGCGGATAGATTGACGCCTTGCTGTTGCAACCAGTTCGCGAGGACTTCACGGTGCTGCATGATGCCTTCGGGCAATTGATACAGCATGAGTTGATTGATGGTTGCAGGGTTTGCCGCCAGATTTTGCATGGCCCGGTTGAGCATATCTGCTCTATCGAGCAGGGGAGGGACGTTGTATCCGAAATGACATTCCAGCTGTGAGGAGTGCGGCGTGTCAAAGGCCCAGTGATTGGTTTCACGTGCACAGACATAGGTGCCTGCGCCAACACGGGCTTCGATCAGACCTCTGCGTTCCGCTTCAGAGTATGCACGGGTCACTGTGCCTACAGTGACACCCAACTGATCAGCCAGTGCACGGTGAGTCGGTAAGCGAACGTTGGCTGACAGCGTACCGTTTTCAATCAGTGTCGCTAATTGATCCGCAACCTGCTTATAACGTGGGCCTGCTTTGTCGGAAAGTGCGATATCTAGGATTGTCATGGTGACAATAAAACCTTTGTCATCGTTTTTATTGTTTGGTAGCTTTGATTGTACCCCTTAAATATACAAATCAACGCATAATTGAAGCCTATCTTATAAATTGTATCGATACAATGTAATTGTTCGAACACGACATGGATCAGCTTTGTATATGCACCTCTCGACATAGGAGACTACCAGAGTGGATATACAGTTAATGCTTTCGGTTGCTTTGTTTGCAACCGTGACATCCGGTACACCCGGTCCCAATAATGTGATGCTGACAGCATCCGGTGCGAACTTTGGTTACTGGCGTACGCTGCCCCATATGGTTGGAATCGTGATCGGTATTTTGGTTATGAATGTACTGGTCGCCGCGGGGCTGGGCGTGGTTTTTGAACGTTATCCGGCGGTGCAATCAACGCTAAAAGTTGCCGCCAGCTCTTATCTTATTTATTTGGCGTGGAAGATCGCGACGGCAGAAACATCGCGGGTGGACGGCGAGAGCGACGCGCAACCAATGAGTTTGATGGGTGGTGCGTTATTTCAGTTTTTGAATCCCAAAGCCTGGATGATGGTGATTACCGCCATCGGTTCATTCACATTAACTGGAGATGACTATTGGATGTCGGTGTTCTGGGTAGCGGTGATTTTCATGCTGATGGGATTTCCATGCATTTCACTATGGGCTGCTTTTGGCACCGTGGTCGGTCGCTTTCTCTCGTCACCTGTAGCAATGCGCTGGTTTAACCTTATTATGGGTGGATTGACTGTGTCGTGCTTGGTGTTTATCTGGCAGTAACGTGTAAAGCCCACCTACTGGGGTGGGCTTTATCGGGCGTAGCGATTAAGAACAGCCGCCGGGACCTGGGTCGGGCAGTATTGGTAGAACCACCGCTTTAATTGCATGAATAATCCCATTATCCGCTTCAACATCTAGCGCGCCTGGAATGAGCTCAGCATCACGCATCAGATTGTCGGTTAACACCGCTGATTTGTGCTTCAGAAAATCCCCTGACAACATTCGAATACGACTTGAACCTAGTACATCAGATGAATCACGGCGTCCGTGTGCCACGTGATACAGCAACACGGTATTTACAACCTGTGGGTCAAGATCTGCCAGACTACAATAACCGAGTGTTAAAACGGTCTGCTCCAGCGCTGCAAAGGCGTCATCAGTGGGGGCGAAAACTGTATATTGGCGTTTTCCGTCCAGCGCATTCAGGATGTCGGCCCTGCCGGGAACATCTTCGGTGAGCAGTGCTATCAAGGTATCAAAGTCGCCCTTAAATGGACTGCCTTCTCCGTTGACTGCGAGGGCTGCATCAACAAGGCTGTAATTATCTTTTGGGCCACGATGGTCGTCGGCCAAGGTGGTCAAAGGCAGTGATAGGGCAATGGCTGCAATAGTTGCACATAGTGTTGTTTTCACGGGTGTTACTCCCATTTTTAGCGGATTGTTCGCATGTTGGGTTCTGTAAAGTGTCCATTTGTGAGTTGTCCTGAGAGTTATCTGTGCATACGTGGGTAAAATTTATACAGATCACGTTGAGGTGATTTTTTGTCGGATAGCTCAGGCTAATCTTCTTAAGCGTTCGGAAAACGGCTTTGATGTGGCAGACCATTAAGAGTCTATGTACAAAGGGAGAGGGGGTGTGCGTTTCGGACTTGCCTGCTTTGTTTTCAATAACCTACATGCAGATTTTGTGTTTTAGGATTAGATATACGCCTTTTGTGCAATAGCGGGAAAAAGACTTGTTAGAAAAGGGCAGATTATTGGATAGGCCGCTTGCACAATTCTGGCGGCGCGAACGCAA
>NZ_JBFGYC010000113.1:0-8836 GCF_041587635.1 Pontibacterium sp.
AGAACCCAACAGTTTCAGTTCTTCACTGACAATGGCCAGTTCGTTCAACACTTTCTCTACGTCCGTGTCCGAACTATGTCCTTCAAAATCGATATAGAACATACAGCCATTGTTCATAGAACGAGTTTCAACCCGAGTCAGGCTAATCTGATTCCGGTAAAACGGCTCCAGCAACTGATACAGGGCACCCGGCTTGTTTTTACTGGAAACCAGAATAGACGTTTTATCTACACCGCTGCTCTCAACCACCTGATTACCCACGATCAGGAAACGTGTGCGGTTGTCCGGTTGGTCTTCAATATTACGTTCTGCAATATCTAGCTCATACAACTCAGCCGCCATGTCACCCGCGATAGCGGCCATAGTGCCATCGCTGCCGACCAGCATACGCGCAGCTTCACCGTTTGAGCTAACTGCAACTCGCTCCGCATCCGGCAAGTGGGTATCGAGCCAGGCTCGACACTGGGCTAACGATTGATGATGCGCAACAACACGTTTGACCTGGCTACGATCACCATCCTGCTTCAGCAGAAGGTGCTGATGAACAGGCAGTTCGACCTCACCACAGATCGTCACGTCATAGCGCTTGAAGAGATCTAAGGTGTGATTAACAATACCTTCTGAAGAGTTTTCGATCGGCACAACACCGTAATGAGCATTGCCAGACTGTACTTCACGAAACACATCGCTAACAGAATTAAGCGGCACGCTTTCAGCAGAGAGACCAAAATGTTTGAGCGCAGCCTGCTGAGTGAAGGTCCCGGCAGGCCCCAGAAAAGCCACCCGCATCGGTTTTTCCAACGCCAGACAAACCGACATCACCTCACGAAACAAGCGAGCAACATCTTTGTCTGGTAACGGCCCCTCATTGCGCTCCATCACGCGGCGCAGCACTTGCGCCTCACGCTCCGGACGATAAAACACAACATCAGAGGCACCCTGATATTTCAGCTTCACCTCTGCCACCTGTTGTGCGCAGGAGGCCCGTTGATTCAGCAGCTCATGGATCTGTTTATCGATGGAGTCGATCTGCTGACGCAGAACGCCAAGTTCCTTTTCCTGATCACTCATATCAAACTCTTCTGTCTTATTTTCAGGCGGTATGTTCAGCGGCAAAACGCTTCATGTATGCGATCAGAGCATCAACTGAGCTTTCCGGTACAGCGTTATAGATGCTGGCGCGCATGCCACCAACAGAACGATGCCCCTTAAGATTCAGCAAGCCCGTATCTTCAGCGCCTGCCAAGAAGGCTTTATCCAGACTATCATCAGCCAGAGTGAACGGCACATTCATCCAGGAGCGACCATTTTTAGCAACCGGATTGCTGTAGAAACCACTGTTATCAATGTAATCGTACAGTTTCGCCGCTTTACGCTGATTCAACGCAGACATGGCATCCAGACCACCCTGCTCTTTCAGCCACTTGAATACCAACCCAGCCAGATACCAACCAAACGTCGGCGGAGTATTCAACATGGAGTCCGCTTCAGCATGTACGGTGTAGTTGCACATAGTCGGCGCACTTTCCGCACATTGACCCAACAGATCTTCGCGGATAATCACAACAACCAGACCGGCAGGGCCAATATTTTTCTGCGCACCGGCATAAATCATTCCAAACTTACTCACATCCAGCGGGCGCGACAAAATATTGGAAGAAAAGTCTGCAACCAGTGGCACATCACCTGTCTCAGGAATGTAATCGAACTCCAGACCACCAATCGTTTCGTTTGGTGTGTAATGCACATACGCCGCGTCAGGATCCAGCTTCAGATCCGCTTGCACAGGTATCGTCGTAAAGTTGTCTGCTTCAGAGCTGGCAACAACGTTTACATCACAAAACTTCTGGGCTTCTTTGATCGCTTTCTTAGACCAAACACCCGTATTGATGTAATCCGCTTTTGTCTTACCACCCAGTAGGTTGAGAGGGATCAGACCAAATTGTGCTGTCGCACCACCCTGCAAAAAGATCACTTTATAGTTATCTGGAATCGACAGCAGATCTCGCAGGTCCTGCTCAGCCGTTTCCGCCACAGAGATAAATTCTTTGCTCCGGTGGCTCATCTCCATGATGGACAGACCATTACCCTGCCAATCCATCAGTTCGTTCTGAGCGACTTCCAGTACAGCTTCCGGCAATGCTGCCGGGCCAGCGCTAAAATTATGCTTACGAGTCATAGTAATTTTGCTTAAACCATCAGTGTACAGATAAAAAGTGCGGCTATAGCCGCACTTTTATTTTATGCGTCGTCAGACGCGTCCGGGGTCTCAACAGTCTCTGCTGGCTCAACAGCGGCCTGTTCAGCACTGCCATCCTCAGCAGCTTCTGCCTCGTCTTCGGGTTCATCTGGCTCTTCAATGCGCGCCAGCCCAACGAGATTTTCATCTTCAGCAACTCGAATCAGCGTAACCCCTTGCGTATTACGACCCAATTCAGAGATCTCTTCAGTGCGGGTACGTACTAACGTACCTTGGTCACTGATCAACATGACATCATCACCGCTAAAGACCTGAACTGCACCAGCCAGATCACCATTTCGCTCAGACCACTGTTGAGCAATCACACCCTGACCACCACGGCCTTTAACCGGGAAGTCATCAATGTTGGTCTTCTTGCCATAACCATTCATGGAAGCGGTCAGGATCACACCACCCTCCTGCGGGATAATCAGCGCAATGACACGATTTTCTTCCGCCATACGGATACCGCGAACACCACGAGCAGTTCGACCCATCGGACGCACATCGTTCTCGTCAAAACGCATCGCTTTACCAGCGCTGCTGATCAACATCACATCGTCACTACCATTAGTAATAGCTGCGCCGACCAGACGATCCCCTTCATTCAAATCCAGGGCAATCAAACCGGATGTACGCTGACGGGAGAAGGCACTCAGTGTTACTTTCTTAACCGTACCCAGCTCAGTCGCCATAAAGACAAAGCGATCATCACTGTATTCGTTAACCGGCAGAATTGTCGTAATACGTTCGCCCTCTTCCAGAGGAAGAATGTTGACGATTGGACGACCGCGGGCAGTACGACTCGCCTGTGGGATCTCATATACCTTCAACCAGTACACTTTACCGCGGCTGGTGAAACACAGAATCGTGTCGTGGGTATTCGCCACCAACAGGTGTTCGATGAAATCTTCATCTTTAACCGAGGTCGCCGATTTACCTTTACCACCGCGGCGCTGAGCCTGGTAGTCCGCAATCGGCTGCGTCTTCGCATAACCACCATGAGAGATGGTCACAACCATATCTTCTTCGGTGATCAGATCAGCTACGGTCAGATCCTGACGGGATGCCATGATCTCAGTACGACGCTCATCACCGTACTCTTCCAGAATCGCTTCCAGCTCTTCGCGAATCACTTCCATCAAGCGCTCGTGAGAACCCAGGATTTTCAGCAGTTCTGCAATTTTTTCGAGCAGTTCCTGATACTCAGCTATCAGTTTTTCGTGCTCGAGGCCGGTCAGGCGGTGCAAACGCAGGTCCAGAATCGCCTGGGCTTGTGCCGGGGACAGATTGTAACGACCATCGCGCAGGCCAAACTGTTCTTCCAGCTCTTCAGGACGGCAAGCATCCTCACCGGCACGCTCCAACATAGAAACCACATTACCCGGTTCCCAAGCGGTTGCGATCAAGCGTTCTTTCGCTTCTGCAGGTGTTGGCGACGTTTTAATCAGTTCGATAATCGGATCAATGTTCGCCAGTGCGATGGCCAAACCTTCGAGAAGGTGACCACGCTCACGCGCTTTACGCAGTTCGAATACGGTACGACGGGTCACAACCTCACGGCGGTGACGGATGAAGTTCTCCAGCAGAGACTTCAGATCCAGCGTACGCGGCTGACCATCAACCAGAGCTACAACGTTGATACCGAACACACTCTCCATCTGTGTCTGTGTGAACAGGTTATTAACAATAACCTCAGGCACTTCACCACGGCGGAGTTCGATGACGATACGCATGCCGTCTTTATCAGACTCATCACGCAGCTCGGTAATACCTTCCAGCTTCTTCTCTTTAACCAGCTCCGCGATCTTTTCGATCAAGCGTGCTTTATTCAGCTGATAAGGGATTTCGGTAACAATGATCGACGGCTTACCACGTGAATCTTCTTCCACATGATGTTTTGCACGTACGTAGATGCGACCACGCCCTGTGCGGTACGCCATCAGAATACCGGCACGACCATTGATAATGCCGCCGGTTGGGAAATCCGGTCCCGGGATGTATTCCATCAACTCATCAACGGTCAGATCACCGTTTTCGATCAAGGCGATACAACCTTTAACCACTTCGGTCAGGTTATGCGGCGGGATATTGGTCGCCATACCTACGGCGATACCCGCAGAGCCATTCACCAGCAAGTTAGGTACGCGGGTAGGCAATACATCCGGAATCTGTTCGGTGCCGTCGTAGTTAGGAACAAAATCGACGGTTTCTTTCTCTAAATCGGCCAACAGCTCATGGGAGATCTTGTCCATTCGGATCTCGGTGTAACGCATCGCCGCAGCGGAGTCACCGTCTACCGAACCGAAGTTACCCTGACCATCAACCAAGGTGTAACGCATGGCAAAATTCTGGGCCATACGAACAATAGTGTCATATACCGCACTGTCGCCATGGGGGTGGTATTTACCGATTACATCACCAACCACACGTGCAGATTTCTTATACGGTTTGTTCCAGTCATTGTTCAGCTCACTCATCGCGAAAAGTACGCGACGATGCACTGGTTTCAGGCCGTCCCGAACGTCTGGGAGCGCACGGCCCACGATGACACTCATTGCGTAATCCAGATAGGACTGCTTGAGCTCATCCTCAATGTTTACTGGCAAAATCTCTTTGGCTAGATCACCCATTCACTATCCTTCGATCAGCTAGTCCGGCGACTGAATGCGCCGGCTCTCTATAACCGGACGAGTATACCACAAAGGAATCACAAATCCTGAAAAATGAAGACATTAGGTAGATATACCTGAACGGACAAAAAACGCTCCTACGGGCTTAGAAAGCGTCTCAGAGCCATTCAACAAATCTAGATCACATCTAATCCTCTTCCATTTTCCGTGCTATGCGCGTCACGACGCCAATGATAAAATAGCCGCTTACCTATGGAGATTTGCTGTAATCATGAG
The DNA here is from genome assembly GCF_041587635.1 of Pontibacterium sp. Lineage (NCBI taxonomy): Bacteria > Pseudomonadati > Pseudomonadota > Gammaproteobacteria > Oceanospirillales > Oceanospirillaceae > Pontibacterium > Pontibacterium sp. Next base: position 5,149 of record NZ_JBFGYC010000113.1, read on the forward strand.
CACTCAAAGCCACGCCGAACACGTCAACGTTGATCACGATGAAATCGCCAAGTTTGAACAACTGGCCAGTAAATGGTGGGACCGCAACAGCGAGTTCAAACCGCTGCATGACATCAACCCTCTCAGAGTGGGCTTTATCGATCAGATTGCCCGCCTCGTCGATAAGCAAGTACTCGATGTAGGTTGTGGCGGCGGAATTTTGTCTGAATCTATGGCTCAGCGCGGTGCAACCGTTATGGGTATCGATATGGGTGAAGCGCCACTTAAAGTCGCTAAACTCCATGGCCTGGAAAGCGGCGTACAGGTGAACTACAAACAGATTCCTGTCGAAGAGCTGGCCACACAACAGCCCGAATCGTTTGATGTGGTGACCTGCATGGAGATGCTGGAACACGTGCCTGATCCGTCCTCTATTGTTCGTGCCTGCGCCCAGCTGGTTAAACCTGGCGGCTATGTCTTTTTCTCTACGCTGAACCGCAATCCAAAAGCTTATCTGTTCGCTATCATGGGTGCAGAACAGATTCTGAAGCTGGTTCCTAAAGGCACACACGATTTCCAGAAATTCATCCGCCCATCAGAACTCGGCAACTGGATACGCAAAAGCGGCCTGCAAAGCCTTGAGATGACAGGGCTGGTTTACAACCCACTGACCAAAGCGTATCGCTTGAATCCGAAGGATGTTGACGTCAATTACATGATCGCAACCCGTAAACCTGCAGAGTAAGCCATTATGAGTCAGCCACTTGAGGCCGTACTCTTCGACCTTGACGGAACGGTTTTAGATACCGCGCCGGATTTCCACTGGGTGGTCAATCAGCTACTTGCAGAAGAAGGTCTTGAGCCGGTATCACTGGAATTTCTGCGCGAGCACGTCTCAAATGGCGCTCGCGCTATGGTCTGCGCAGCCTTTGAAATCGATATTACAGACAGCCGTTTTACTACCCTTCATCAACGCATGCTATCTCTGTACCTGCAGCATCTGGATGTTGATACGATCCCTTTCCAAGGCATTAGCGATCTGCTCGACTGGCTGGAGCAGCACCAGGTACCCTGGGGAATCGTGACGAATAAACCGGAGTTATACACAACCCCGGTCATGGAAGGACTGAACTTACAACACCGCGCTAGCAGCATTATCTGCCCGGATCACGTCACTGAGCGCAAGCCACACCCTGAGCCTCTCTTTCTGGCTTGCACACAAATTGGCTGCCTGCCAGAAAATACGCTGTATGTAGGCGACCATATTCGGGATATCGAAAGTGGACGACGCGCAGGCATGAAGACAATTGCCGCAGGATACGGTTATATCGATGCTGACACCGATATCAGAAGCTGGGCAGCAGACCATTATGTTGACTGTGCCTCCGAGATAAAGCCACTGCTACAATCACTATACGCATTACAATAAGGAACGGAACCCATGTTTGATTATCAAGCCCCTGAACAACTGCTTGCAGGCCGTATCATTCTGGTGACCGGCGCAGGCGACGGCATTGGCCGTGCAGCCGCAAAAAGCTATGCGGCCCATGGTGCAACTGTTGTCCTGCTTGGACGCACACTGGATAAACTGGAAAGCCTCTACGATGAGATCGAAGCTGCGGGTTATCCACAACCCGCCATTGTTCCTCTCAATCTCGAAAGCGCGACGGAACATGAATATATGGAGCTGGCGAATACGCTGGAGCAGGAGTTCGGGCGCCTCGACGGCTTACTGAACAATGCCAGCTCACTCGGCGTACGGACAGCTATCGAGAATTATGATCCGTCAATCTGGAATCAGGTTATGCAGGTCAACGTGAATGCTTCTTTTATGCTGACGCAGGCACTGCTTCCACTACTGCACGAGTCTTCTGACGCATCCATCGTCTTCACCTCATCCGGTGTTGGTCGTAAAGGGCGTGCCTACTGGGGTGCTTACGCTGTTTCCAAGTTTGCAACAGAAGGCTTCATGGAAGTACTCGCAGACGAGCTCGAAAATACCAGCCCGATCCGTGTGAATTGCATCAACCCTGGTGCAACTCGTACACAGATGCGGGTAACGGCCTACCCAGGCGAGCCGCCACAGACAAATCCAGCACCAGCAGATATTATGCCGGTATATCTTTACCTGATGGGTGCCGACAGCAAAGAGATCAATGGACAGTCTCTTAACGCTCAGTAACGATTGCCCTGATCGACACAAATAAAAAAGCAGCCTGATGGCTGCTTTTTTATTCGAATGACTAATGAGGCATTAGTCTTCGGTACGCTTACGGTCTTCAGAGCGACGAGTGCGCTGACGCTTGTAGCGCCGCTTCATCTGATCCTTTTCAGCGATCGACATAGGACGTGACTTTTTCGGTGTCACCTCCATCATTTTACTCAGCTCTTTGACCTCTTTTGGCGTCATTTCACGCCAAGTGCCCGCACGCACATCACTCGGCAAGAAAACCGGTCCATAACGCACTCGCTTCAGACGACTGACCTGTAGCTCCTGTGATTCCCACAGTCGACGCACCTCTCGGTTACGCCCTTCCATAACAACACAGTGGTACCACTTATTGGCACCCTCGCCATCGAAGTACTGCACATCTGAAAAGCGTGCCATACCATCATCAAGCAACACGCCTTCGGTTAATGTTTTCAGCGTTGCCTCTGAAACATCCCCCAATACACGTACTGCATATTCACGATCGATATTTGCTGACGGGTGCATCAGTGCATTTGCCAGCTCACCATCCGTGGTAAATAACAACAGTCCGGAGGTATTAATGTCCAGACGTCCGATAGCGATCCAGCGCCCCTCTTTCAGTGGCGGCAGGTGACGAAACACCGTTGCCCTGCCTTCCGGGTCATGCCGGGTGCAGATCTCACCGACGGGTTTGTTATAAATAAGTACGCGTCGTGTCGCGTCTTTTCCAAACACCAGTTTTGTGTCGTGACCATCAACTTTTACCACATCCTGTGGGCCAATACGGTCACCTAAAGTCGCTTTTTCGTTGTTCACGAAAATACGACCATCTTGTATCCAACGCTCCATCTCACGACGTGAGCCAATTCCAGAGCGCGCCAATACTTTATGTAGCTTTTCATCAGCCATGTTCGACGCTCCAAGCATAAATGGGTAGTAGCACGGGATCTGCGCAGGATGCAGACCCCAAAAAAATAAAAAAAGCCCGCAAGGAACCTTGCAGGCTTTTCTATTCTATCAGAATCGGAAGCGATTTATTTGATCAGGCAGTCTTCTTTTGTGTTGCCCTGATCGAAGAATTTCTGGAAAGCGATTGGCGTACGACCGCGACCAGACCATTCATGGGTACCATCTTCATCCGTAATTCGGTATTTAGGCTGCACTTTTTTCTTAGGCGCTACATCAATAGAGCCCAACAGGTCTTCCAGATCGATACCCGCATCTTTCATAGTCTGACGGATAACATCAATTTTTTCTTCTCGCGCCTGCTTCGCTGCTACAGCTGCTTCTTCTTCCGCGCGCTTGTCCTCAGCAATCTCTTTCAGATCTGCCAGAACTTTTTCAATTTCAGCAACAGACAGATCAGCGCAATGCTTGCGCAAGGAGTTTTTACGAGTCAGCGTTTTAAGGAAATCGGACATTTTTCTAATCACCAATAATTCAATATAAATACGTGCCTATCTTTATAGTTAAAAGAATAGAAAAAATCCAAAAAAAATTCCAAAAAAATTTAATATA